>JAJSAL010000061.1 GCA_024274705.1 Spirochaetota bacterium | reverse complement strand
TCCTCTTCAATTTTAAACATCTGGTACAGGAAAACCAGAATAATGTGGAGTCCAATTTTATGTGAAAGATTTTGACAGATTAATGTGAGAGGTTACAACTGTGACCGTTTCTACAAGGTCCGTAAGGCCGAATTCGAGAAGGATCATCTCGAATACAGGACGCTCACCGAAGACGACCCCAACTTCATCGATGACTATTTGTTCCTCATCGACCAGTCGCGCCAGGATATCGTAACCAAACTGGAAGAGATCAAGGGCATCATTGAGAAGGGCGAACTGCGCAACGTCGAATTCCAAGGGCTTACCGCCGTCATGTTCGGCCGGCATCTCTACCAGCCGTTGGTCTATGTGAGCAGCGGCGTCATAGAGGTGAAGCCCGTGCCCTTAAACGAGGGAGAGCGGGACTTCGTTGTGGATCTTGGGCGGCATTGCTCGCAGAACAAGGACTTCTTTGATGGCAAAGAACTCTACCTGCTGCGGAACATGTCTCGGGGCCGGGGAATCGGTTTCTTCGAAGCGGGAAACTTCTACCCGGACTTCATTCTTTGGCTTCTTGTTGATGAGAAACAGTATATCAACTTCATCGACCCTAAAGGCCTGCGCAACCTGAAAGGCCCTGATGACCCAAAGATCGCATTCTACAAGACAATTAAATCTATAGAAGACGATCTCCGGTCACAGGATTCAATGATCACGCTGAACTCCTTCATCGTTTCCAATACCCGTTTGCCAGAAGTCGGATGGTGGGACGGTGGTATGACAAAAGAGCAATTCGAGGAGAGACATGTTCTCTTCCAGCAGGAAGACAAGAGCACGTACATTGAAAAGATGCTGAGGATGGCGGTTACCTGAGAGCGGTGGGAAGCATATAAATGACAAACGAAGAAATAGCACTGTTTTTCAACAACACCCGGGCGTTCATCCAGGGTAATTCCGGCCCTCGGTAAGACGGGCATCATGGCGGAACTGCCCTCCGGGATTGTTTCCTGACTTTCACATGCGTCATTACCTGCATCCGGCAAATCGACCAACATAATGTTTGCGACATATTCACGACAATCTTTGCGACATATGTGTATTCAGACCTGAGTTGGGAAACACATCAACGGGTATTCCTGAAGGAATCGTACCTTCATTCCGGGATAACGGTTGTGACACCGGCTTTTAAGACCGGGATACAACGTAAAAGTTACCGGTGGTGGTTACTGTTTGACTTTGAGTATAAAAATAACTATATTGGAATAAATATATATAGGAGGAGAACACAATGAGTAAATACCTTACCAAAGAGACATTTATAGAAGAAATATTCAATTACCAGGATGAAAAGGAATGGAACTACCAGGGAGACCTCCCCGGCGTCATTGATTTTTACGCCGACTGGTGCGGACCCTGCAAGATGGTGGCCCCGGTCATCGAAGAACTCTCGGAAGAGTACAGCGGAAAAGTTAATTTCTTCAAAGTAGACACCGAGGCAGAACAGGACCTGGCGGCAGCATTCGGTATTCAGAGCATCCCGTCCCTCTTATTTATTCCATTGGACGGGAAACCGCGCATGGCTGCCGGTGCGCTTCCAAAAGAGACCATGAAAGAGGTGATAGACAAGGAGCTTCTCGGGCAGCCTAGTGTAAACTGACAGGCCCTGTGGCGTTTGAAGCGATTCCATGGTACATTTGAATCCATGGAAAGGATGATAGATCTTCGTTCCGACACCGTTACCCGTCCTACTCCGGAAATGAGGAAAGCCATGTTCGAGGCGGAGGTAGGGGACGACGTCCTCCGGGAAGACCCCACGGTAAACCGTCTGGAACGGCTGGGGGCGGACATGCTGGGAAGAGAAGCGAGTATCCTGGTACCCTCGGGGACCTTTGGAAATCAACTTGCCCTGTTTTCCCTCTGTGACAGGAGGGACGAAGTGATACTCTCCGAGACGAGCCACATCGTTCAGCACGAAGCAGGTGCCGCCTCGGTGATATCCGGGACCCATCTTCGCACGGTAATGCCGGAAAACGGCTATCTCCTCTGGAACGAGATAGAGCCCCGGATAAGAAAAGCCGAAGATGTTCATTTTCCCCGTACCGGTTGTATCGCCCTGGAAAATGCTCTCTCCAACGGGGATGTTCAGCCCCTTGAAGCGGCGGAAGAAATCTCGAAAAAAGCCGGGAAATGGAATGTTCCTGTTCACTTAGACGGAGCCCGGATTTTCAATGCTGCAGCAGCATTGGGTGTCCGGCCCGAAAAAATCGCCTGCCACGCGGATACGGTGATGTTCTGTCTTTCCAAAGGGCTGGCAGCTCCTGTGGGTTCCCTCCTGGCAGGAGACCGGGAGGTGATCGGGAAAGCCCGCTACCTGCGTAAAGTGATGGGAGGCGGGATGCGCCAGGCCGGGATCATCGCCGCAGCAGGCATCGTCGCCCTTGAGAAGATGACCCGGAGGATACATGAAGATCACGTCCACGCCAAAAAGTTGTGTGAGGCCCTTTCCCGGTTCGACGATATCCAGGTGGACCCGGATAAAACCAGGATAAATATGGTGTTCGTCGGATTTACAGGTGATAACTCCTGTGAGAAAGAAGAGCACTTTGTCCGGCTGCTGAAGGGAAAAGGTATCCTTACCTATTCTCCCAAATACGGTGGAATCCGCCTGGTGACCCACAACGACGTAACCCCGGAGGATCTAAAGTATATCATCTCCGTACTTCCTGAAATCATGGAAAAAGTGTCACACCTTTAAGGCGATTTTCCGGTCCAGGTGATTCAGGTAATCGGTCCTGGTAACAATACCGATAAGCCGGTCCCCCCTTACAATCGGGAGGTGACCGATATGGTTTTTATACATGATGTCCGCAACTTCCCGGATCGTTGCTCCTTCGCTTCCGGTAATGACCTTCCGCGACATGTACGCCTTTACCGGGGCATGCATCTGGTTCACTTTTCTCCCTTTCATAATATCTTTCAGGGTCATGAAGCCGACGAGGGTATTGTCCTTGTCCACCACAGGGGCCCCTGTGTGATTGATCGATTCGAGAACCATCGATGCTTTCAGCAGGTCCCAGTCCTGGTGGATCACATCCAGGTCGGTGGACATGATCTGCCCCGCCCTGGCGGCAGGGAGAAGCTCGGTTCGTAAATGTTCTTCCAGGGACCGGAATACTTCCGGACCTGACCGTCCTTTGAGCAGTGCCGAAGCGGCATTGGGGTGGCCTCCGCCGTCGAACTTACCCAGGATATCATTGAGATTGATTCTTTCTTTCTGGCTCCGTCCGATGATGATCACATTGTTCTCTTTTTTGAATGCAAACACGGAGAATATGGCGTCTGCGTTCTCCACATCGAACACTTTTTCGACAACGGCGCCAAGCCCTCCAGCCTGCTGCTCCAGTTCCATATAGCTCATAATGATGAAGTGGCCGTTAAAATCAGCATAATAGAGCCTGTTGAGAAGATCGTGAAACAGGGTTATCTGATGCTTGTCCTTGAGGGCATTCAGGAAAGACTTGACCAGCTTCATCGAAGCTCCGTGTTTCAACATGTAGGACGCTGCCTGGAAGTCCTGGTCTTTCACATTTTCGTGGGTAAAATTCCCGGTATCCGCATAGATTCCGGCCAGGGCAATGGTCGCATCGGTTTCGTTGATATGGATTCCCCGGTGGATCACCTCAAGGGCCAGGAAGGTGGTGTTGGATCCTACATCTATCTGATGGAGTACGGCTCCCTGGATATCCCCGGTTTTTTCCTGGTGGTGATCGTAGATGATGATATCCCCGGTTCCCCGTTCTATTACATCGAGATACTCTTTTACCCTTCGATACGTTCGGGTATCCACGATGACAATGGTGTCAACCTGGACCCCTTTCAGCTCCTTCAGGGTGACCATGTCCAGATGGTTCTGGTATAGATTGAACAGATTGCGGGCAACCGGATGGATAAGCCTGCTCCTTACCAGCTGGTAACCGGGATAGAGGTACCTGGCAAGTACCATGGATCCGATACAATCCATATCCATGTTTGTGTGCCCAACGATGATGTTCATCAGATTACCCGTCCAACAGGGATACCGCCCGGGCGTTGCTGCCCAGCCTTCTATATGTCATACACATCCTCCATCATCAATACTATCGATAAAATCGTGAAATTCAAGGATTCTTCCTTGGAAAAAGGACCATATCAATCGAAAATAAACTATGAGAGCAATGCATTTAAGGTTTGTCGTCTTATTTCTGATCAGTGCGATTCTCCCGGCTGCGGTCTGTTTCGCCCTGGAGTTTTCTCTGGACCGGTATGGTTCTATGGTGGATCTTCCTGACGGTTGGGTCATTATGGACGATTCCGACCCGGATTTTCCCTCTTTTTCAGATTCTGCAACGGAGGCTGTATTCCAGGTCCAGCGATACCCGGGCAACACGTTTTCAAGCGCCCGGGAGATGTTTCAGCAGGTACGAACGGAACTGGACGGCCGGGGTGAGGGGGTGGATTTCGATTTCCTGGGGAATGATGCCGTATTTGCAGATATATTTTTTCCGACGGGTTCCTTCGATGCCCGGGGGTACTGGATATGCATCAACGGAGAGGAAGACAGGATCCTTTTAGCTTTTACCGGAGAGGCACTTTTTCAGGAAAAAAGCGATGCCCTCCTCTCGTGTCTCGACTCCTATGTCCATTATGGAAGGTTCGATCAGCCGGGACCGGTGAGTTATTTCGATTATCCTGTATCTGCCCTGAAGACGGAACCGGTTACTTCCACCATCGGGGATAAAAGGATTACCTGGAATATAGACCTTATGGAACTCGATTCCCTTCAGTACCAGATCGAGCGGGAAGCGAGGGTGTTGATCACCTACGAAAATGACCGCGACGGCGCCTGGAAACGGTATTACCGCCAGATATACAGAAACAGTTACGCCAGGATGAAACCGCTCTTTACGGCAATGGAACGATTTATCGAAGCGGAAGGGATCCCCAGGGAAGAAATTCCCCGCCTTTTATTGTCCTGGGTGCAGCAGTACACCTATGAGAGAACCGGAACACTTTCGGATATGATCTCTCCCCTGGCCTCGGCAGCCCTGGCCTCGGGAGACTGCGACGCACGGGGTCTACTGTACGTCATACTCCTCCATTATTTCGATATCGATGCGATACTGCTGGTGTCCAGTGAATACAGCCACTCCGTAGCAGGGGTGGACCTGGAAGGGAAAGGTGCACGCTTTATCCTGGGGGGGACATCTTACCTGGTTGCCGAGACAACGGAACAAGTAGCTTTAGGACTTATCGCAAAGGATATGGCGGATCCGGCGGGTTGGCTTCCTGTGATATTCACGCGGTTTTAGAGGTGTGATATAGTTCCGGGATGGAATTGACGAGCAAACAGAGAAGCTTCCTGCTTAAAAAAGCACACATTCTCAAACCGGTGGTAATGATCGGCAGGAAAGGGGTAACCGGTTCTCTTCTCGACGCTCTGGACCAGGTCCTGGATTCTCATGAACTGGTAAAGGTTAAATTCCTGGAATTGAAAGAAGTGCGGCATAAAATAGCTCCGGAACTGGCTGCTGCTACACAGTCGGTTCTGGTATCGATGCTTGGGAATACCGGAATTTTCTATCGCCCCCGGAGTGATTCGAAGAAGCAGGTTATCCGGCTTCCCTGAAGTTTACTGATTTTTATACTGCTGTACTTCTTCGGATTTGTATTCCAGCTCAATCCCGGCATGGCGAAACATCTCTTCCGATTCCTCTCCTGCGTGGTATTTCCGCTCACATACAATGCGGCTAATCCCGCAGTTGATGATGAGCATGGCGCAGGTTCTGCATGGCGTCATCAGGCAGTACAGGGTCGCGCCGGCAATGGAGATGCCCCGTTTTGCAGCCTGGCAGATGGCATTCTGTTCGGCGTGGACGGTCCGGACGCAGTGCTGGGTGACCGACCCATCTTCATGGATCAGTTTTTTCATCTGGTGTCCCACTTCATCGCAGTGAGAGAGACCCGCCGGGGCCCCCACATAGCCGGTAACCAGTATCTGCCGGTCTTTTGCGATAACGCAGCCGCTCCTGCCCCTGTCACAGGTAGCCCGTTTGGATATGGCATCCGCGACTTCCATGAAATATTCGTCCCAGCTGGGACGAATATATGGTTCCGTACCCACGATTACACTACCATCTCGAAGTCCGGAGTGAGGGTTTCCTCGTCCAGGGACGGTATATCCGGTTCTTCCTCGGGTGTGAAAAGAATCTGTACCAGGGCATCATTCACTATTTTGTTCAGAATATCCCTGGATTCGCCGGTAAGACCTTCGAACCGGACGGGAAACCCGTAGGGCAGGTTGCTGGATGCGCTTCGCGGTTCCAGTACGGTGCACCTGCATTTCATGCGGAAATTCTTGAATGTAATGGTAAGATTACCGGAAATTCCGGGGGTGACCACCCCGGACGCGAGCTTGAAAAAGGCACCGCCGGCGCTTACAGAATGGATTTCATATTCCCCTGTCTCCTCCCCAATAGTAAGCTCACCTTTGAGAATCCAGTCGAAACGGTTGTACCTCCGCCTGTTTCGTACAGCATCGGAAAAGATAAACCCGTGGATCTCTTCAATAAGCCGCCCTTCATCGGCATCTCCGGGAAACTGTTTCCAGTGTGCTGTGCCGGTCATAAGGAGTGACTCAGTGATAATCCCGAATTTAATGAGCGGGAAGTGTTCCGCAAGGGAGCGGAAGAAAACGAGATAGTCCTCAGACAGTACCTGCCGATTGACAATAACGCCGATGATGTCTTCTTCCCGGATAATACCGGCTGCCAGGTCCTTCTTGGATAGACAGATTTTGATATCCAGGTCCGGGAGAGCTTTGTGGAGAAGTCCCTGCGGCAGGGGCTCCCCGTGAAACAATACTTTATCCATAGTAATTATCGATTATATGAAAGGTTGCGATTATTGGCAAGTTTAACTTTCTTTTTTTTCCAGGGAGTGCCCATGCTATGACGCGCGAAGTAAGGAATGGTTACCCGGGTTACCCGTGGATAGCGGAGTCGCCGGAATCTCCTAAACATCCCTGGCAGGAAAAGTGATGATAAACTCCGTAGTTTGTTCGTTTTGAAGATCGACGGTACCTTCCAGCTGTTCCGTCAGGATGCACACCAGTTTAAGCCCGAGAGAATCGGTTTTGCGGAAATCCAGGTCCCTGGGAAAAGGAATTCCATCATGCTGTACGGAAAGCCGGTACTCTTCGTTCGTTTTTGAAAACTGTATGGTAATTCTTCCCTCCCTTGGTTTACCGGTCCGGGATTCCCAGGGATAACCGTGCTCTATCGCATTGGTGATCAGCTCGGTAACAATGAGACCGATGGGAATGAGAGTATCGATATGGAAGTGTACATCTTCAACCGCGTAATCCACCTGGATCAGATTGCGGGGAAGGAGAATACTGCTGGTGATTCCATATACCAGTTGGGTAATATATCTGTGCAGCCCGATACTGGTCAGGTCAGGATCTCCCATGAGTTCCTGGTGGATGAGGGAGATGGAATGTACCCGGTATTGCAGCCTCTCCAGGTGATTCAGCTCATTCTTATTCTTAACATAATCCTTCTGTAAATTAATGAGGCTGGTAATCATGGTAAGGTTGTTTTTTACCCGGTGATGCAATTCCTGCAGGAGGATCTCCTTTTCAGCGAGGGCTTTTTCTACCCGGTAATGATCGGTCTGATCCTTGATAACGATGAGAAAAGACGAATGCCCCTGGCCACCGGAAGGAGACACCTCAATCCGAAGATATTTCTCCTTTCGTTGCAGGAAAATCCACTTTCGTTCATCTTGTGGACCCCCCGCCTGAACCAGGGCTTTTTCGACAGCCGGAATATCAGACTCCGGAAAAAGGGAACGAAAGTCCCGGGAGAGAAGGTCCGTTTCAGAGGCACCCAGAATGTCCAGAGAGGCAGGATTGGCAAACACAATAGCGTAATCCCCGGTGAGTTCCAGGATCCCGTCGGCAATTGCATCCAGAATGATCTCTTTATGCTTTTTTGTGATCAGGAGCTCCCGGGTAATCTCCCGGTGATACACATCTTCCAGCCCGATCACCTTTTTTGGGAGGGATTCCTCTCCGTTCCTGATAATGCTCTTAAGAGTTTCAAGGATGTGGGAACCCATTTTTGCGAAAGGACCTTTTACGATAAATACATCTGCAAAGCCGGGTACCGGTCTCTCTCCGATCTCTTCTTTGGCCGTTGCGGAAATAACGATTAAGACAGGGTGATGCTCCTTTTCACGCTCACGGATGAGCTTGCATAACCGCTCGCCGTCGATGTGGGGCATCACGAGGTCCACGAAGATGAAATCGGGCTCGATACCCTTGAGTATTTCCATGGCTTCCAGCCCGCTGGAAGCAGTATGCACGGTATACCCTTCGTTGGAGAGGAGGGTGGACATGAATTCCAGGAACATCGGGTGGTTATCTACAACTAATATGATGCGATTATCCACTCTACCCCCGGTTTGGAGAATCGCTGCCTTCCACCGGCAACTCGAAAGATGGTTTAAACGCACTGAATGATTGTTTCAGTACATCCAGGAGTTCGTGCATCCTCACTTCTCCCCCTTCTCTTGCGCAGTTCTCCAGCTCAAGTGCTGCTGTGGAAATCCGGTCGATTTCAAGGCTTGCCGCTGCTCCTTTGATGTGATGTGCCAGCTGCCGGACGGTGTCCCGGTTGTTATCCTGTATTGCTTTATCCATCTGTTCCAGGTCTTCAGTTGTCTGCCGGATAAATGTTGCGATAAGGCCTGTAAACTGTTTCTCAGAGAGACCGATTTCAAGCGCTTTCTGTTTCACATTCAACGTTGCACTACCTGCCGGTACAGTATCTATTTCTATTCTTAAAGTATGGTTAGAAATAGATTTTTTACCACCCTTTGACGCTCTTTTTTTTCCTCTTTATACTGTGGGTATGAAATCTTTCATCTTCAATAATACCCCTGTATTAATGTTCGGTTCACCCTTGGTGAAGAGCCTGGGAAGCATCTTCCGGTATCTTGGGGCGGACCACGTGGTGTTAATCACCGGGTCCCGTTCCTTTACCGAATCCCCACATTTCGGAAACCTCCTGGCCTGGTTCAGTGAGGAGCAGGTACGCTTCGACCATTATACCTGTTCCGGTGAACCCTCTCCCGGTTCAGTCGACGGTGTCACGGCGAAGTACTCCGGGGACATACCCTCCCTGGTGATAGCCATAGGCGGAGGAAGTGTTATCGATACGGGGAAGGCTGTTTCCGCAATGCTGGGAGTGAACAAACCGGTGAAAATGTTTCTCGAAGGTGTAGGAACTGAAACTCCCCCTGGAACGAAAGTGCCGTTTATAGCGGTTCCCACAACAGCAGGAACCGGTTCCGAGGCTACAAAAAATGCCGTTTTGAGCGAGGTGGGGCGAGATGGATTCAAAAAATCACTCCGCCACGACCGGTATGTGCCGGATTATGCGATCATCGATCCGGAACTCTATGCCGGCTGTCCTCCTTCGGTTACCGCAGCCTCCGGTCTGGACGCCATAACCCAGCTCCTGGAGGGGTTCGTGTCTACCGGCGCTCAGCCCCTGACCGATCAATACGCACTGGCGGGGCTTAAGATGGCAGGAAGGTCTTTCGAGAACGCCTGTAGAAACGGTGCAGACCTGGATGCCCGGGGGGACATGGCACTGGCGGCGTTTAATTCAGGTGTGGTCCTTGCCAACGCGGGGCTGGGTGTGGTCCACGGCATAGCCGGTGCTCTGGGGGGACTGCGACGGGTGCCCCACGGTGCAGCCTGCGGTACCCTTGTCGGCCTGGTCACCACCAGAATAATAGAAAAACTCACCCGGATCCAGGGGTGGGATACCCACACAGTAAGGAAATACGCTCTTGCCGGGGCAGCCCTATCCGGGGGGGACCACGGGAGTGTACAGGGAAATGTAGAATCACTCCTGGATACGCTGTCCAGGTGGATCAGGGAGTTTGATATCCCGGCCCTGGGGACATACGGCTTTACCCGGGATATAATCAGTACCTGTGCACAAGGATCGGGGCTCAAGAATACTCCGGTTGAACTTTCAGTCGAGGAAATTTCCGATATTATCAGGGCGAGAATGTAACAGGGAAAACCAGAATTCAGCATCACAATTCTGTTAAACTTTCTCATTTCTTCCCATTATTCATTGACAATTCCCGATTTTCCGGGTATAATTCACAAAACGCTAATAAATGATAATTAACGATAAGAGGGATAAGATGGCCGGCAAAAAAATCGGTGTCTGTGTAATTGGATCCGGCAGGGCGGGAATGATCCACGCCCGTAATTTTGCCCGGGGGATCGATGGTGCGCGCCTGGTGGCCATGGCAGACCCTGTACAGGAGGCTGTCGATACAGCCTGCCGGGAACTGGAGTTGAAAACGGGATACCTGGATTACAGGGACGCCCTCGAGGACGATGCCGTTGACGCGGTGGTAGTGGTCACACCCACTGTGTATCACAAGGAGATCGTTCTTGCTGCAGCAGACGCAGGAAAGCATATCCTCTGTGAAAAGCCTATGGCTATGAATGTAGAGGAGTGCGATGCCATGATCGAAGCGGCCGGGAGGAACAAGGTGAAACTTCAGATCGCGTTCATGCGCAGGTTCGACCGCAGCTTTCTCCAGGCAAAAGAGAGGATCGACAGCGGTGAGATTGGAAAAGTTGTACTGGTCAAATCCCTTACCCACGGTCCCAGTGTGCCTCAGTCCTGGATGTATGACATCCGGAAGAGCAACGGGCCTCTGGCGGAAGTAAACAGCCACGATATCGATACGGTGCGGTGGTTCACCGGCAGCGAAATAAGTGAAGTGTACGCCCTGGCAGGTAATTACCGGTGTCCTGAAGTGCGGGAAGAGTTTCCCGATTTCTACGACAATGTTGTGATGAACTGCAGGTTTGAAAATGGAATGCAGGGCGTGATCGATGGCGCAGTCTCGGTAATATACGGATACGATGCCCGGGTGGAAGTGCTGGGTACCCGGGGAATCATGTTTATCGGACACCTGGATGATACTTCCGTTGTGGTATGTAATGATCAGCAGAGCCTGGTGAGGCCCGGTGTGAAAAGCTGGCGCAACCTGTTCATCGACGCGTATGCCCGGGAAGACCAGGGGTTCATGGAGTGTATCCTGGAGGACAGTGAACCCAAAGTGACCGGGCATGACGGAAAAATGGCGGTGAAGGTGGTAAATGCGGGAAACACCTCTATCATCAAAAAGGAACCTGTGACCCTTTTAAAAGAGTAGGAGATATCTATGACCATGAAAGCGGCATGCCTGTACGGTAAAGAAGATATACGTATCATAGAAGTTCCTGTTCCGGAAATCGGTGACAACGAGGTGCTTCTCCAGGTGAAAAGTGCCCTTGTCTGTGGTACCGATATTCGCATGTATAAAAACGGGTACCCCGGTGTATCCGAAGCATCACCCCTTATTCCCGGTCATGAGATGAGCGGCATCGTCGAAAAAGCCGGAAAAGAGGTGCGGGGGTATACCGAGGGTATGGTAGTTGCCGTCGCACCGAATATGGGGTGTGGAAGCTGCAACAGTTGTGTCGGCGGGAACACCCAGTTGTGTAAAGTCGACTTCCGGGCGTTCGGTATCAACATAAACGGTGCCTTTGCGGAATATGTGAGAATCCCCGGGGACGCGGTCAGACAGGGTAACATGGTGGAACTAAACACCCTCTCCTTCGGGGAAGCCGCACTTGCAGAACCCCTGTCTTGTGTGTTCAATGCCTTTCAGCGTTACGATGTACAGCCTGGGGACATCGTCCTTATCATCGGCGCGGGCCCAATCGGCCTGATGCACGGGAAACTGGCTGCTATGGCCGGTGCGTCAAAAGTGATCGTCAATGACATAAGCCGGGAGCGGCTGGACCTGGTAAAAGGGGTTGAACCCGGGTTCCTTACCTCTGAGGGAGATGCAATCCGCTCCCTGGTGGAGGAACTGACCGGCGGAGAAGGGGTACAGGTGACCGTCACTGCCTGTCCCTCACCGGAAGCTCAGGTCCTTGCCATGGAACTTGCAGCGATGAACGGAAGGGTCTCCTTTTTCGGCGGACTACCCAGGGACAGGGCCAAGGTACCCATCGATACCAACCTGATCCACTATAAACAAATCACTGTCACCGGAACCACGATGCAGAACCTGGAGCAGTACAGAAGGTGCATCAGGCTCATGGAACGGGGAGTCATCGATGTGAAGCCGTTGATTACAGACACGTATTCCATAGAGAAGGTTACCGATGCATATAGTAAGATCATACAGGGAAAAGGAATGAAGCACTCCATATCCTGGTAGCAGAATATGAAAAACGGTTTTTACGGTATAGTGTTCGATCTCGATGGTGTTCTCGTGGACTCGGAACCCTTTCACCAGCGCATGTGGGCCCAAACGATCCGGCAATTCGATGTTGACCTGGAGAAAAACTGGTTCGAAGGGTTTATGGGAACCCCGGATACGGAAACCGCCAGGGGTCTTATAGCCCGTTATTCCCTTACCCTCGGATGGGAGGAACTGGTGGGCTTGAAAAGGGATAAGGTGAAGTACAATGCCCCGGAATATGTACAGCCATGGGAGGGGGTAACAGAGGGACTTGCCTTACTGTCCGGACTGCCGCAAGCTATTGCCACTTCCAGTTCCCGGGAGATCGCGGAATCTCTTCTGGATGCAGCAGGGTTGACAGATTTTTTTAAAGTGGTTATTACCTCCAACGACGTGGTAAATACAAAACCCGATCCCCAGTGTTATGCAGAAGCGTGCAGGCGTCTCGGGCTTGATCCTTCGGTGTGCCTGGCGTTAGAGGATTCCCCGGCGGGCATCGAGTCTGCAAAAAGGGCGGGCCTGTACGGGGTGGGAGTGAGTACCTCGTATGGGCGGCATCAACTGTCCCGGGCGGACAGGGTGTTTCCGTCGCCGGCAGATGCTTTCTCCTGGCTTGAAGGCAAAGTGATCTTCCAACAGGAAGGGAGGGATGCACTATGAAGCCCCGGTATCTCGTCGGTATCGATATCGGTACCCAGGGTACCAAAACCGCCCTGTTCGATGAGTACGGTGTGTGCCGCGCGGAAGCATTTATAATGTCGAACCTCGTACGGCCGGAACCGGGGGCGGTGGAAGAGGACCCGGAAGAACAGGTGGATGCGGTGTGCCGCGGGATACGTACCTGTGTAGCTGAATCCGGCATTGCCGTGGAACGGATCGCGGCAATAGGTATCGACGGACAGATGGCGGGTATTATCGGTATCGGCGAGGACGGAAGGAACGTTTCGCCCTATGACTCCTGGCTCGATACCCGGTGCTCTTCCTGGATTAAACAGATGGAGGAGACCGCCGGAGAAAGAATTCTCCGCAAATCCGGAGGACCTCCCAGTTTCAATCACGGCCCTAAAATTCTATGGTGGAAAAACGAACAGCCTGAAACGTATAAGCGCATACACAGTTTCGTCCAGCCCGGGGGATACGCGGTTATGCGTCTCTGCGGGATGAAAGGAGACAGGGCCTTTATCGATACATCGTATCTCCATTTCTCCGGGTTTGCCGATAACCCCGGGAAGGTGTGGGACAGGGAACTCCTCCGGACCTTCGATGTGGAGCTGGAAAAAATGCCCAGGATCGTCGATTCCCACGAGGTGATCGGGGAAATCATTCCTGAAATGGCAGAGCTGTGCGGGATACCCCCGGGTGTCCCTGTCATTGCGGGGTGCGGGGATACCGCGGCGAGTTTTCTCTCCTGCGGAGCAACGGAAGAGGGAATCTGCGTGGATGTTGCAGGAACAGCGTCAGTGTTCGCAACGACCACGAAAGAAATGCAGCCGGACCCGAAACGTATTTTAGGGTGCGGGCAGTCTGCAGTTCCCGGTTTGTGGCATCCTTACGCGTACATTAACGGCGGCGGGATGAACCTGGAGTGGTTCCGAAAGGAGATCTCCGGCAGCTGCTCATTCGACAAGCTCAACATCCTTGCAGAACAGGTCGACATGGACGGAAAGAACCCTCTCTTTTTGCCTCATATGGGGGGCAGGGTGTGTCCCAGCATGCCTTCCCTCCGGGGAGCATGGCTCGATCTTACCTGGGACCACGGTACGGGGCACCTGTACAGGGCTGTCCTTGAAGGAGTCGCCCTGGAGTACGGGATCTACATGGAAACCCTTAAGGAACTCTACCGGGGTTTCAGCCCGAAAGAGATTCGTATAACCGGCGGCGGGGAAAAGAGCCGGGTGTGGAACCGGATAAAGTCGGATGTACTTGGTATCCCGGTGGTGCAGCTCACGCGTACGGAAGGAGCGCCCCTGGGGTCCGCCCTCCTTGCCGGCTTCGGCATAGGACTGTACAGGGACTTATGCTCCCCGGCTGCAGAGTGGATTGAAAAGGGAAACAGGACCGATCCGGATCTTACCCGGCTGGATTACTGCAGCAGCCGGGTAAAGCGGTACCAGCGGTTTTTACAGGCAATAAACAGGATGAGTGAAACGACATAACCTATGGAGGAATGATACATGGCTACATCTTTTAAAGGTGGATATCTGGGAAAACTCTTAAGGGTGAACCTGACAGACAGGACCCACTCAATCGAGGATATCCCCGATTCGTGGATAGAAAAACTCATGGGCGGCCGCGGTATCGGTGCAAAAATCTATTACGATGAAATCGGGCCTGAAGTAAAACCCTTTGACAGGTAAAATAAGGTGATCCTTATGGCAGGGCCCCTGACCGGACTGCCCCTGCCTGCGGCAACGAAATTTCAACTCACGACGAAGTCGCCGGAAACCGGAGGGTACCTCTGTTCCAACTGCAGTGGAAGGGTGGGGACTCAGCTGAAGCGGTGCGGTTTTGACGGCATGATCATCGAGGGAAAGGGCTCCGACTGGACATATATTACGGTCAAAGAAGGGGAGGTTGCTTTTGAAGATGCATCATCCTTAAAGGGGAAGAAGACCGGAGAAACCCTGGAAACCCTCTACGATGCGGTGGGCAGTAACAAGGGGGGGGCTTTGACCGTGGGGCCTGCTGCGGAACGCTTGGTAAGAATATCCTACGTGTGCGTTGACCGGCGTGCCTTCGGCAGGGGCGGTGCCGGGGCAGTGTTGGGGTCCAAGAAACTCAAAGGTCTCGCCGTGTTCGGAACCGGCATCATTCCTGTGGCGGATCCCCGGAAAGTGGATGAGATCCGCACCGGTGCGTTTAAGAATTTACGGGAGAGCCGGGGGAACCACACCAAGTACGGTACTGCACAGTATATTCAGCCCATCAATGAGCTGGGGTGTATGCCTACCCGGAATTTTCAGACTACTTACTTCGAGGGTATAGGCAAGATCGACCACATTGCCATTTTCGACAATTACAAGATCGGCAATAGCGCCTGCGACCGGTGCCCCGTGGCCTGTGGAACCCTGGCGGAAGTAAAAGAGGGACCGTACAAAGGAGCAAAAGCGAGGACCGAATTTGAGAATATCGGACTTTTAGGCCCGAACTGCGGGATTGATGATTTCGGCGCCATTGTAGCGGCTAATCAGCTCTGCGACGAACTCGGTCTGGACACCATGTCCGGGGCTAATATGGTAGCCCTTGCCATGGAGCTTTTCGAACGGGGTCTCATAACCAAGAAGGACACGCTGGGAATCGAGTGCAGGTTCGGTAACGGTAAAGCCCTCCTGGATATGCTTACCCTAATTGCGGAAAGGCGGGGTATCGGGGACCTCTTGGCGGAAGGGATGAAAGGGGTGGAATCGGCAAAGCCTGAGTGGAAACCCTACCTGGTACATGTGAAGGGAATGTCTCCCGCGGCCTACGACCCAAGAGGTTTCTACGGTAATGCCCTTACCTATGGAACGTCTGTCCGGGGAGCCTGTCACAATGTCGGTGGGTGGACCATCCGGGCGGAACTGCAGAGCGGCCGGTACGACCGGTTCGCCCTGGAGGGGAAGGGGTCTCTGGTGCACACAATCCAGGACAACAGGGCATATGTGGACAGCCTGGGCATCTGTACCGTTGTCAGGGGTTCCATGGAATTTTCAGACAATCCGAAAGGGGAGACCATGGAAGCTGCAACGGGGTATCCTTTTACCAGGCAGCTCCTGGAAATAGGATCCAGGATCTACTCCATGGAAAGAATGATCCTTAACAGGGAAGGTCTAGCCAGGAAAGGGGATATGCTGCCCGACAGGTTTCTGAAAGAGGCGGTACCTTCCGGACCCATCGCCGGGCAGGTACTGACGGAGGAGATGTACAACCGGCTCCTGGACGAATACTATGATTCCAGGGGATGGGACCGTAACGGCGTTGTTACAGAAGGGACCCGGGAGCGCCTTGGGCTCAAAGAGTTGACTGCGTGAGTATGAATACGGACAAGGACGTCACCATCACCATCACTATTAAATACCTGGTGAACCTTTCGGAGAAGGCCGGCCTGCGCAAGGAGGAGGCAGGCTTTCCCGGAGGAAGTACCCTCCACGATGTTGCCCGGTACCTGAAGGAGACAAAGAACATCATTCTCCCCAGTCCCCGGGTAATGGCTGTACTGAACGGGAGAGGGTGGGACCAGTACCCGGACAAGTGGAATACCCCTATCAGTAACGGGGACACGGTTCTGCTGTTTCCCCCGATATCCGGCGGTTGAATCCGTGAGGTGAGGAAATCATTATGCTGAGCGAGGAAGAAAAAGAGCGGTACCACCGGCAGATCATCTTTCCTGGATGGGGAGAACCGGGACAGGAGAGACTGAAGGGTTCTGACGTGTTCATTGCCGGGGTAGGCGGCCTGGGCAGTCCCGTGGCGTCATACCTGGCTGCCGCCGGGGTGGGTACTATCCGTCTCTGCGACTCCGATATCATAGATCTGAGCAACCTGAACCGTCAGATCCTCTACTCCATGGATGATATCGGTGGGGTGAAAGTGAAGACGGCTGCGGATAATCTGAAACGTCTTAATGATTCCATCACCGTGGTGCCCCTGGAAAGTCATATCGATGATGGCACCATCGGCGTACTGGCAGGTACTCCGGATCTGATGATAGACTGCCTGGATAATTTTACTGCCCGGTACGTGCTCAACAGGTATGCAGTTGAGAAAAGGATTCCCCTGATCCACGCCGGTATATATGGATTGTCCGGACAGCTTTCGTTTATCCATCCTCCGGAGACTCCCTGCCTTTCCTGTATATTCCCGGAAGTGCCCCCTGGTGAACGTATCCCGGTAATCGGCGCAACTCCCGGTGTAATCGGGGCCCTGGAAGCGGTAGAAGCCCTCAAGTTCCTGACCGGTATGGATGTGTCCCTGAAAGGGAAACTCCTCATCTGGGAAGGGGACCTGATGAATTTCGATACTATCGATCTCGTAAAGGACCCTGACTGTCCGGTCTGCGGATAACAGCGGTGCAGGAACTATCATTTCGAACCACCGGCCTGGCATCAAGATACAGATAACAAGACAACAGGAGAACAGCATGAGTAATGATAAAGTCGTACAACCTTTCACTATAGAGTTCAATCTGCAGACAGGGCTTTCACCGAAAGAACAACCTCTGCAGAGACGGCTTTCAGACTTGAGGGGAATGGTGAGAAACGAGGAGGTCCTGGAAAAGATGATCCGGGAAGAAGACCTGCTGGTGTATGAGTTTTATGATATGCACTCACCGGAGACCCCTTTCGAGGTCCAGTACGGAACAAGCATAACCTATCCCGGCAAAGTTGGGGATGAGTACTTCATGACAAAAGGGCATTTTCACAATGTGCTCGATACGGCGGAGATCTATTACTGTCTCCGGGGACATGGGTATATGCTGATGGAGAATCCCGAAGGGGAGTGGGATGCTCAGGAAATGATTCCAGGGGCTGCGGTATACGTGCCGGGCAGGTGGGCCCACCGGAGTATAAACGTCGATTCCGATGAACCGCTTATTACCTTTTTTGCATTCCGGGGGGATGCAGGTCACGATTACGGCACCATAGAGACCAAAGGGTTCCGCAAACTTCTGGTTGAGAAAAACGGGGAGCCTGAGTTCGTCGATAACCCCAGGTGGAAATCGTAATTAACGGAGAGATCATGAATACAATCCTTATTACCCCCAGGTCCCTGACAAGAGGCGGCGACCCTGCCCTTGAGAAACTCGAAACCAAGGGCTTCGAACTGCTCTTTTCCACACCGGGTGTTCAACCCGGTGA
>JAJSAL010000060.1 GCA_024274705.1 Spirochaetota bacterium | reverse complement strand
TGTTTCTCCATCTAACCCATTTGCCCCCACCATGTACTTGTTTTTTTGTCGAGGAGGTTCCAAGTCCTGGTTAATGGAAAAATGCATAGTCGGTTATTTACTGAATAGTGGGCTATTTTTCCCAAACTGAGAATTGCTGTTATACTATATAGGAATAATGATTTTTACAAGTTCTTTTTTAATAAAAAGCGGGGCACTGATAAACGAAATTATAATCGATATAATCCCCGCTTTGCTGCATACCCGGAAACACCACTCTATTAATAAGTATAGATTTCCCCCGTCCCGGTTCAGTCCGGGAGAAGACTTCCCAGTTCTTCTTTCAGCCCGGGAATGATTGTTACAATATTTTTATAATAGATTTTCTTAAGGACCTCATCTGAGAGTCCTATTCCGCAAATAGGCCATCGATGTGTTTCAAACGTTCCGTTGTAAGTGGGGGAATAAAAACCTTCGTCAAAGGTTTCCAGGAAACGGAAATATGTCCGGTACATCGCTTTTGACGTACCGATATCAGCCGGCATATCACTGCCGAAAACAATTCGATCCTGGTAGGTGATACAGAATTCCCGGGCAGTATAGGGCTGCCTTCCCAGTTCATCGAGACGGGCGGATAAATCGATGTACACATTCCTGTTGTCATCCAGGAGCCTGGCAACGGAGGACAGGTTTTCCGGAAAGTTCGCTACATGTGGAAGGATGAATGTAGTGTTCCGGTGGGCCTGTATTATCCTGTCCCTTCGCTGAATGAGTTCTTCTTTACCGGGATATTCCGGTCCGGCAAATTTCCAGGATGGATTTTTTTGCAATGTCTCATAGTGTTCATTTTCCGGAGTATCAGGCTGGAAAAAACCGTATGGGTCGGACTGGTGGATCAGCACGGGAACACCCAGTTTCCCCGCTTCCGACCAGAGGGGTGAGAACCCGGGATCATCGATACAGATGAGCCCGCCCCTGGCATTACGGAAAGACAACCCGAATTCTTTGAGAATTTTTAATCCCCTGGCACCTCTGTTTACATGATCCCGGAGAATCGATACCGCGGATTCGACAAAAGTTCCCACATCTGCATATAACGGCTTTTCCGGTGATCCGGCGAAGGAGGAAAGGGTAAAGCAGTAAAAACGTCCGGGAAATGGCACACTGTACGTATTGAAAAACTCATCGATGGAGCTGCCATCGATCCTGTATCCATCATCTGTAAACGTTATGAGAGCATTGGCGGTTACATCACAGAAAGCGGCAACCCCCACTTCATCCATCGTCGAGACAATCACCTGGGCGTCTCCCCGGCCCCACAGGTGATTGTGGGCATCGATCACCGGATACCGGGCTTTTTCAGGAATATGTTCCTCAAGGAAGAGGTACCTGTCAGTTTTCAAGAAAACACATGCTCCATGGCAACCAGGGCGCTCCCCCTGGCGGAAACATCGACTCCCAGGTCGGATTGTTCAAGCTTCAGGTCGGCAATGATCTCTTTCATCGTATGTGCCTGCAACGCTTTCGCGATACTGTCGAACAAGGGCTTACCGGCCCCGGTCAACCCGCCGCCGATGATTATCTTCTTAGGGTTGAGAATGTTAACCACGTTGGAAAGGGCTGTTCCTATGTACTCCCCGGCTGCACCAATAATCTGAAGTGAATGTTCGTCATTCATACTTGCAGCGAGGGCCACATCCTGTGCAGTCAACGATTTGATATCCCCATGGATGAGTTCTTCCAGTATTCCGGACTGATTACTCTTAACACCATCCGATGCAATCTGCGCAATGCCTCTCCCCGAAGCGTATACTTCGAGGCACCCCTTCTTTCCACAAGTGCAGACAGGGCCGTCTTTATCTACCACGGTGTGGCCGATTTCCCCCGATTTATAACCTGAACCTGTATACAGGTCGCCATTAAGAAAAAGAGCCATACCAATGCCGTATCCCAGGTCCAGGACGAGAAAATCATCTACCTCTCCCCCTTTTCCCAGCCATCGTTCCGCCAGGCCCATAGCCCGGGAGCAATCTTCGATATACACAGACTTATGGATTTCTTCCCCGAGAATTTTCCGAATACGGATTTCGTGCCACCCAGGGATGTTTTCCGCTACAAGGGAGATTCCATCCACCGGATTGACAAACCCCGGGAGACAGACTCCGATAGACTTCAGTTTCCCGGTACCACTATCAGAGCTCATCAGGGTTTTGATAATAGATTTCATCTGCTCCAGGATAAGGTCTACAGCCAGCCCGGGCCTCACTTCGAAAAATACCCGGTCCAGGACAAGACAGTTCAGATCGGTGCGTACACCGGTAATGTGGGTAGCCCCTAAGTCAATACCGATATAGTTGGTGTGGGAACCGTTAACGGCCAGCAGCTCCTGCCGCCGTCCTGCCTGGGAATCCCGGAAACCGACAGGAAGTACAAGTTCCTGGGCAAGGAGATCATCTACTACGAGGGATACACTTTTTTTATCTATATCGAGGGCAGTAGCGATTTCACTTCGGGAACACCCCTTCCTTTCACGGATCAGGTTAAGTATTTTCGATCTTTTTTTCTGTTTGGCGTCGGATCTGTTTTCCCGCATGAATTGTTACACACTACTAAAGGCAATAGCTCCCTTGACTATAGTTGTGCGAAGATTGAGTTCTTTGTCAAGTATGATGATGTCCGCATCCATTCCCGGGGCAAGATACCCCTTGGTTCGTAAGCCGAGCAACTGTGCCGCATTTGCTGAACAGAGACGTGATGCGTCGGGAATCGATTTTGCGAACCTGAAGATGGTATTCCTGAACCCTGTAATCATGGTAAGGGCACTGCAGGAAAGAAGATCGTCCCCGGCCCTGCGGATTCCCCGGTCTGCAGTCACTTCAACCTGGATTCCCGGATACAACCCATTGTAAATCCCGGGTGGATTACCTGATCCCAGGGCGCTGTCCGTGATGAATACGACCTTGTCGATCCCCTTGATCCGTAGTGTTGCCTCCAGGAGGTAGGGGTGTACGTGTACACCGTCAGGAATCATTTCGACAGTCAGCCTGTCCTCTAAGTTGATATAATCCGTTACTCCCGCGGGATACACTCCCTCATCGGTTTCAACCGGGAGGGGAAACAGATCATAGAAATGGGTAACCAGGCGCATACCCGCATCTACTGCGGGGCGCACAACATCTTCTAAGGCCATGCTGTGAGCGAGGCTGGTGATAATACCTTTTTTTCCTGCCCACCGGATAAAATCCGTTGCTCCCGGGAGTTCCGGGGATACGTCCCAGATCCTTATCCACCCCTGCCCCGCGTTGTAGAGGGATTCGGTAACATCAGGAGAAATGGAGGAGAGGGAATCCGGGTTCCCGGCTGAAGCATCGGCGAGATACGTTATTTCAGGACGAAAACCGATAAGGTTCGGAGTTTCCTTAAGCTGCCTGGTTTCCTTAAGGCCCTGCTTCATGGTCTCCCGGTTCTCCACAGGGCTCCCGCCCAGGGTGGGAATGCAGGCGGTAACACCCTGTTCATACTGCAGGCGGGAATAATCGACAAGGCTTCCCTTGTCGACAAGCACATCCTTAAGCCCATGGGTATGGATATCAATAAGGCCCGGGAGGACGTAACAGCCGGCAGCATCGACCAGTTTTTCGTTCCTTTCCGGATGAAGCTCTTTCCCTATGAATTGAATCGATTCACCTTGCGTTCGGAGACCCGACCCGGTTTCAAGACGGTTTCCGTGGAGTATCATGCCACTTTGAATCAACATCGGGTCGTCTCCTTTCGATTGGTGTTTCTCACACTTCTTTCAGGGGGATAGTGATTTTTTCGCCCGTTTCTATCGACCGATCGATAGCCAGGCATAATTCGTGGGATTTATATGCAGAATCAATACCGTTGCTGCATTCCCCGCCGTTGTTCAGAACATCAACGAGATCGTCCATCATCCCTTTAAAGGGATGATGTTTTACGTCGCCACTGTCAAGCATTTCAGAACTGAAGGTTTGCCAGTCCTCCTGGCCTGGAAACCACTCTTTTGAATAAAATTTCTCATTAAACACGGACCCCTCGCTCCCATGAATAATGATGTTCATCACATAGGGGCACTCGTTTTCGAAACTGTTCCCTGTTTTTCCGATTTTACCATTCTCGAACTGGACGACTGCCGCGTACGTAGGCTCGTATTCGTAATCTTTCCGGTGGCCGAAACAACCGTAGGCAAACACCTCTTTGACCTCTCCACCGAAATACCGGAGCAGGTCCACTGCATGGCACCCTGCAGCCAGTGTTGCGCTGGGGCCGCCTTTCCTGGTGTTTGCACCCCAGTTATAACCACTCCACCAGGGGCCTATTTCATGATAGTAATCAACCTCGACGAAAAAGAGGTCTCCCAACCCTCCTTTATCGATCATACCCTTAAGAGATTCTATATGAGGATTCCACCGGGAAGCGAATCCCACCTGGGATTTGACTCCTGCTTTTTTTATCGCCTCTTTTACGGCAACCAGTTCCTTAAAATTCATGGCGATTGGTTTCTCGATAATGACATGTTTACCGGCCTCTACCGCAGCAATCGTTTCCTCAGCATGGAGCACGTTGGGAGTGGTGATGTCGATGATATCCACATCATCCATCTTCAGCATCTCCTCAAAACTGGAAGCCACTCTGGCCTTCCCACCGATTTCTTCGTTTTTCTTTTCCGCCGTCTCTTTACTCCGGGAACCAAGGGCTGCGATCTTAAGCTGTGGATTCTGTGCCATCGCATCAATATGCGCACCGGCAACCCAACCGATTCCGTAAACTCCGACTCCGTAGGTTTTCATAGTATCTTCTCCTCCGTTAGATTGAATATTATTACAATAGGGGCAATTTTACAGCTTTGCCTGTTGCTGCCGACATATCTATGGCCAGGCAGGCCTCATGAACTTTAATGGTGAAATCCAGTCTCAACTTGCTGTCTATATCATTTTCTATATCTTCTACAAATGAATCGACTATTGCAGAAAACGGATGATGCGAAACTTCCCCGCTGTTCATCAGGGTACAATTGAAATCCTGGTATCCTTCCTGTCCGGCAAATATTTCCTTGGAAAAGAACTTGTCGTTCAGTACCGATCCTTTGCTTCCATGAACGATAATGTTGAAATGATAAGGTGATTCTATTTCGAAGCTGCCCCCGGTCTTCCCGATTGCTCCGCTTTTGAATTTTATAACTGATGTATATGTTGGCGCATACTCATATTCTTTTCTATGGCCGCATGTTTCAACTGCATAAATCTCGTTAATGTCCCCTCCGATTTTTAAGAGTGCAGACACCGCGTGGACACCCCCAAGTAATGACGTGGAAGGCCCCCCTTTTTTTGTGTAACAACCCCATGTCCAGCCATGCCACCAGGGTCCCAGTTCATGCCAGTAATCCGTTTCAACAAGGAAGATGTCGCCAAGCGCTCCTTTTTCTATCATACTTTCAATACATAAAAACTGGTTATAATAGAGGATACTGAAACCGCAGATTGTTTTTATATCATTTTGTTTCCTGGCCTTCTCATAGGCAGCCTGTATTGCCTTGAGTTCATCCAGGCTGTGGGCAACGGGCTTTTCCGCAAAAAAGTGCTTTCCCGCTTCACAGGCTTTGACGATTTCTTCAGCCCTGAGAAAGTTTGGCGAACACATCGAGATTATATCGATATCGTCCCTTTTTAACAGGTCATCGTAGGAATCCAATATATCACAATCAAGGTTAAGCTCAGCTTTTTTTGATTCCGCACTTTTCCTTCGCCGGGAGGCCAGGGCCACAATCTCACACTTTGGATTATTCATATACGCTTTAATGTGCTCACCGGCAACCCAGCCGATTCCAAAAACGCCTACTCCATATTTACCTTCTTTTGTCATTTTCTTCTCCCTTTACGCAAAAATATTTAATATTGATCAGTCATCTTCAGATATTATACCGCTGAACATAACCGCAAGCAGAATGATTAATCCAAGAGCAACATCTCTCCAGAAAGGATTAACCCCTGTAACAATTAGAGAATTATTGATGAGGCCGAACATGATAGCGCCTAAGAAAATACCGATTGCAGATCCTTTACCACCTTGAAGAGCTACCCCCCCGATTACAATTGCAGCCAGTGCAGTTAGTGTGTATGCATTACCCGTACTTGGATACGCAACACCCAGCTGGGAGATCAATACCAGTGTGGCAATTCCATATAATCCTCCGGCAAGGGTAAACGCCAGGATTTTGTACAGTTTTACTTTAACACCGGATAAATAGGCGGCATCGGCATTGCCCCCAATGGCAAACAGCAGTCGGCCAAACTTTGTGTACCGGTATACAACAAAAATACCTATAATAAGTATTACAAATGCAATCGTAGGCCAGGGAATAACATTGAACAGTTTTCCAATAAAAAAACTGAATTTCCCGCCTAGCGAAGTATATTTCCCCCCGCTGATGAGGAGGGCAACTCCTGTATAGACTGTAGATAAAGCTAATGTGACGATAAAAGAATGCGCCTTGATCCATGTTACCAGAAACCCGTTGACGCCGCCGATAATCAAACCCAGCGCAATTACTAATACTATAGTTAACACAATACTGTATCTTGTTACCAGCAAAGCCATAACAATACCAAGAATCGAGATCTGAGGACCGACAGTTAAATCAAAATTGCCGGATATTAACACCGTCCCCATGCCAATACAGATGATCCCTGTTACAGATACTTGTAGAATGATATTAAATAGATTCTGAATCGCTAAAAACCTTGGATTGATCAGGGAAACAACTATCCCGATAATAACCATGAGAATAATTAAAAATACCGATTGATTCTTAAAGATTGTTGAAAATGTCCTTTTCAGAGACCTGTTGCTTAATCTGCCTTTAATAGTATCGCTCTTCTTCTCATTCATTATTAATCCTCTAATTATTTGCGCCTAAAGCATATTTTAAGACATTTTCCTCAGTCGTATCTTCATCTTCTAGAATTTTTACCATGCTGCCATTTTTCATAATACCGATCCTGTCACTAACCGAGACCAGTTCCGGATTGTCGGAAGTGATCATTATTATTATCTTTTCCTGTTTTGACAATTCATTCATCAGATTGTATATCTCATCTTTTGCCCCTACATCTATACCTATGGTTGGTTCATCCAGGATGAGTATATCCGCGTTGGCCAGGATCCATTTTGCAAATACGACCTTCTGTTGATTACCGCCGCTTAAATTTTTTACAATCTGTTTAATTGAAGGGGTGGCAATGTTAATCTGCCCAGCGATATGCTCGGTTTCCTTTTGCTCTTCACCTAATTGTAAAAATGAACCTTTGCTCTTTATCAGTTTAACCAGGCTTATATTCTCATATATAGGCGCTTCGACCATTAACCCGTCTTTCCTGCGATTCTCAGTTAACAGACCTATTCCTTTTTCTATTGCATCTACCGGTGATTTAGGAGTAATATTTTTACCTTGGTAAATGAGTTCTCCGGTATCCTTCTTATCAACACCGAATATAAGTCTTGCAAGTTCCGTTCTTCCGGAACCTACAAGCCCTCCTATGCCGAAAATCTCACCTTTTTTCACTTCAAAGGAAACATTATTTACAAACCCTTTTCTCGAATAATTCCTGATTTCGAGTTTTTCATTTTCAACTATCTGACTCTCTCGATGGAATTTCCGGGCTTTACTTCCGATCATATCGTTTATTATTGTTTCTTCATCTGTTTCCTTAAGTAAACGGGTGGCGATTCTTTTTCCGTCTCTGAAAACAGTCACCCTGTCACCCATGGTGAATATCTCACCAAGATTGTGTGAAATATAGATAATGCCGACACCCTTTGCTTTAATATTTCTAATAACCTTGAATAATTTATCCTCCACCTCTTTATCCAGAGATGCGGTAGGTTCATCCAGTATCAGGATCTTTACTTTTTGTGCAAACACTCTCGCTATACAGAGTATCTTCTTTTCAACAGGCGATAACTTGTTGACGAGCTGTTTTGGATTTAAGTTTATATCAATAAAATCAAATATTTCCTTTGCAGATTTCACACAATCATTCATACTGAAAAAATGCGCCCCGTTAGTCTTTAAATCTCCGATAAAAATATTTTCAGCAACAGTCATGCCTTCAATTAACTGATTTGTCTGGTGAACCGTTTGAATTCCTAAAGACATAGAAACCGGGGGAGTTAGATGTTCATATTCATGGTCAAATATCTCCAGTTTCCCTTCATCACCTTTAATAGAACCGGATAGGATTTCTATAAGAGTAGATTTTCCTGCACCGTTTTTTCCCACAAGACAGTGCGTTTCGCCTTCGAATAAATCAAAATCAACATTATCAAGGGCTGTTACACCCGGGTAGGTTTTCCTTATCCCAACAGCTTTTAAAATCTGTTTCTGAGTTGATTGTCCCACCTGTTAGCTCCCTAAAAACGCAGGGGTATATGGTATACCCCTGCAATCGAATGTTATTTAATATTCCAGTATTCCGGTTTTAGCATATTTTTCAGCTACCGTAATCCACGTTTTATCAACCGCCCAGGTGATCCCTTCTTCCTTATGATTTTCCGGTGTTAACCACTGAAACGGCAGATGGGCAACGGGAGCGAAGGGCTCAATACCCTGCAGGTAATTAAGAGTTACGACCGCGGCGACCATGGAATGGAGACCAACCGACTGACCTATCGCGTAATCCAACTCTCCCTGTTCAAAGTTCTCAACATCTAAAGGACCATAGTTTACACTGATAACTATGACATCATCCAACATGTCCGCGCTCTTCAGTGCCTCTATACATCCTTCAGCAACCTCCTGTGAAGCAGCGACGATTACATTAAATTCTTTTCCGCCGGCGATAGTATCCCTTAAGATGTTTTTTGAATCCTCGATCTGATACCCGGTATACTCGGTACCTACAAGCTTATAGCCTCCAGCATCAGCGCCTGCTTTGAGAGCCATGTCCTGATCTTCCGTCGGGGCAAAACCGGCTATACCCGCCATATGCAGTACCTTAGCCCCAGGCCACATTTCGGTGATCTTTTCAGCAGCGAGGGATCCCATTGCTCCGTAGTCAAATGATATGTCGAAGAACGGTTTTCCCGGGCCCGGGGCGAGGGAACTGCTGTCGATCATTATCGGAATACCCGCTTCATTGGCAAGCTGGACCATTACCTGTGCGGTATCCGCGCTTCCCGATTCAATACTGATGGCGTCGACACCCATGGTGATGAAATCCCGGACTGCCTGAAGATCTTTTTCCGAGTCCCAGTAGGTCAGGATGGCTTCGGTATCTACTCCATATTCATCCATTATAATATTCCAGCCGAGATCCCAGTAGCCAAACCAACCTTCGAGATAGGGCATGACATACCCGATCTTTAAAGCTCCAAAGTCGAATGCCTCTTCCGCCGGTGCTTCAGCTGCGGCTACTTCTTTTTCCTCTGCCTCTTTCTTACAGCCGACTCCGATAAAAGCCACGATCAGCATTGCAATTATTAACCAAATGATTGCCTTTTTCATTCTTTAACCTTCCTTAATAAATAATGTAATTTGTATTCAGACCTTAAGTAACATCCGGTTTCGTTTCTCAATAATCACCTCCTTTTGCTTAGTATTGGGGAGCATTTTTTCTCCATTCATTGAAAGCCTCTACCGATGCCAGTACATTGTCCTCCGGATAGGCCGGTCTATGCCAGCGAACTACTTCACAGACAAAACCACCCTCCGGTGAATTGAAGGCATCCATCATCTCATAAACCTCTTTCCTGACATCTTCAGGTGTTCCAAGGGGTAGGGTGCCCACCATATCGACGGTTACCTTGAAACTCATTTTCCCTATTATTGTATCCCTCAATGCCTTTACTCCGGTAACCTTATAATCCGGAATAAACAGCTGATCTATTTCCATGTCAAAAAGATCATCCAGAACCTGTTTTGCATCACCATCGATGCAGATCCCCGTATACATTCCATACTCATGAATTGTTTTAAATACTTTCGTTGCTATCGGTTTAAAATTCTTTCTCCATACTACAGGATTCAGTACCAGTCCGGCATTCGAACCAAGATCCTCGATGACTGTAACCTGATGAGCACCTGCTTCTTTAAACTTTTTTACCATCTGCATGTAATATTCAGCAACCTTTGCATACACTTCCACCACAAAATCAAGATCTGTGGCCAGCTTCAAAAAGAAATCATTCGCGCCGAATAAAAACTGGGTGGTAAGAAAAATCCCGGCATCGATGAATGCATCCACAAACCTGTCGCTGTACTTTTCCTTTATCACTTTTCCAAGATTATCAAACCAGGGATTCAGATCTTCTATATCAGGAAACTCATATCCTTCGAGGGTCGTCTTTCCCTCGAGGGGATGTTCAAGCAATGTATATGTGGAATTCATATTCTCAGGTACACAGGTTACAATACCGAACTGATCTTTCCTTAAGGGTTCTCCTTTATCGGTTTTTCCTATTACTACCGGGACCCATGAATAGGTTTGAAGCCAGAGAGCGTCAAAGTTGGCAGTACCCGGAATGAGTTCGACGACATCGGGGTCAAGTGTGTGATATGCATTATAGATTCCCGGAACATGGTTGGTCTCCATAGGAAGATAATCCGGTTTATTGAATTCTATGGCTTTTTTCACATTTTCAATGTGTACAGACATTACTACCCTCTTTTCCCCAAGAACCACCTTGGGGAATTTGAAGTATATCTATGGCAGATAAGCAGAATATATCTACTATATATCGTAATAACTGTCAAGTAAAGATATAAATCCTGTTTTAGTAGGAAATACCGTATATATCCGGTATTATATTATAAAAAGTTAGTAAGTTGGTTTTTATTGACATATTTCTGGCAATTAGTATAATGAGCGGATATATCACCATTTATGAAGATGATTTCACGGAGGTTCTAAGTGAGTGACAGATTAGCCATTGACGGCGGCGTACCTGTTTTAGACGCATCAACGATTCAGCCCTGGCCTGTCATAGATGATCGGGATAAGAAAGCTGTTATTCGTGCAATGGAGAGCGGTTATATTTGCGGTGGAGAGGCACCGGAGGTCCTGGCCCTGGAAAAAGAGTGGGCCTCATATGTGGGGAGGAAACACTGCCTGACCACGTGCAGCGGTACAGCCGCACTTCATATGGCGCTGGCAGCCTTAGGGATAGGGCCCGGGGACGAGGTAATTGTTCCGGCATATACGTTTCTCGCCTCGGCCTCGTGCATACTCCATGCCAATGCTATTCCCGTATTTGTCGATATCGACAGGAAAACCTACAACATGGATCCGAAACAGATCGAAGGTAAGATATCCGAAAATACCAGGGCAATTCTACCTGTTCATCTCCACGGTCTTGCGGCAGATATGGATCCCATTTTAGAGATTGCCGGTAAACACGATCTTTATGTAATTGAAGACGCATGCCAGGCACATGGGGCCGAGTATAATGGGAAAAAGGTCGGTAATTTCGGTGACCTGGCGGCTTTCAGCCTGAACAGTTCAAAGAACCTGTGCTCCGGGGAGGGCGGCCTCCTTGTGATGGAGGATGAAACCTACTTCAACCGGGCCGGCATGGTCCGTATGTTCGGAGATGAGGTGGACGATGAAACCCAGCTGCGTGTGTATAATGCCTCCATCCTGGGTTATATGTACCGGAACCAGGAAATGGTTGCGGCATTTGCCAGGGCGCAGCTCGAGCGGCTTGATGAGTATAATGATGTCCGAATCCGGAACTGCAATTACCTCCATGAAAATCTCAAAGATATACCCGGGCTTAAACTTCCCTTTATTCCCGACAACTGCAAACCCGTCTACTGGTTCTATATCGTAGAGTTCGACCCGGAGGAAGCCGGGGTCGAAATGTCTCCCGTCGACTTCAGAATGGGTATGGAGAAAGCTCTTTTTGCCGAAGGGGTACAGTTAGGACAGTGGCAGACCATGCCGGTTCCCGCACAGGATCTCTTCCAGACGAAGTACGGATATGCCCAAAGCGGTTATCCCTGGAATTACACCGACCGGGGGAAAAAGATGGTGTACCGGGGGGAAGATTATCCCAATGCACTGGATCT
>JAJSAL010000059.1 GCA_024274705.1 Spirochaetota bacterium | reverse complement strand
TCTATGTGAACGGTATACCGCTATCGTGGGTTTTGCCCCGCCGAACGGCCTTGACCTGATGGAGAGGTATGTTCATGCTTTTAAAAAAGTTTTTGCCGACCTGGATGCGGTAAAGAAACATGCCAAGGATGATGCACCTGCTCATTTCAGCGGAAGAATCTTTCGGGCCATGTGATGCACCCCAGGAGATGCTGTCAGAAGAGGGATAGTCAGAAATGAAAGCTCTTTACGCAAAAAAACCGTTCGATTTCAAAATAGAAGAAAAAGAGCCTAAAAAACCTGGGCTGGACGAAGTACTGGTGAAAGTACACGCCTGCGGTCTCTGCGGGACGGATATGCACTTCGCAAGGGACTGGACCGAGGGGTATGCGCCCCTGGGGCACGAGATTTCCGCGGAGGTTATGGAAACCGGTGATGGAAATATTTCCTACAAGGCGGGGGATAGGGTTATCGTGGAGGATGTAGCTCTCTGCGGTACATGTGAAAACTGCAAATCCGGTAAGACCCACATGTGCAGAAACATGTATGATTTGGGGGGGCAGCCGGGAATGGCGGAGATGATGACAGTCAACTATCGTCTTCTCGACCCTTTCGACGGTATCGACTGGGTACACGCTACCCTGGTTGAACCGATGGCCGTGGCGTACAACACTGTTGTGAACGGTAATATCCCCCTGGGGGGGAATGTGGTGGTTACCGGACCCGGACCGATCGGGCTGATATGTGTCAGGCTCGCCAAAATGAAAGGGGCAGCGAAGGTCGCCCTGGTGGGAACATCCAGGAAAAAAGCCAGGAGTAGAAAGCGGTTAGAGGCAGGTGAAGCCCTGGGGGCTGACTATATCATAGAGGGCGCAGAGCAGGACCCGGTGGATGCGGTGAAAAGCATCTTCCCCGGAGGTGCCGATACGGTCCTGGCTACGGCACCCCCGAAATCTTTGCCCCAGGCCGTAGAGTTTGCCAGGTTCGGCGGCACGGTAAGCTTCATCGGGATCGACCTGGGGGGGGGGAGTGTAATAGAACTGGATGTAAACGGGCTGATTTTCAACAAGGTCTCCCTGGTTCCCACCTTTGCGGAACCTGCCCAAAACTTTCCCCAGGCCATCAAGCTCCTGAAGGAGAATTTGATCGATCCCGGGTTGATTATTTCCCATACATTCGGATTCGATGATGCGGAAGGGATGTTCCGTGCTAACGAGTCGGGGGAGCATCCGGTTTTGAAAGCGGTATTCGTTTCACCTACAGGGTAACCGCTTCGATTTCCATGGTACCTCCATGCCGCGAGGATGCCGGAGGATGCGGTTAAAGGAGTTCCAGGTCAAGAGGTTTACCAGGGCCGGAGGTAAAACATGAGGGCCTGCCGTATTTATGGGTAGCGGTAACCTGCGGAATGCACGGTTGTTATAATTACCGGGTTTTTCGGGTCGATTTCGATTTTCTTCCGTATCTGCGATATATGCTGATCTATGGTTCTCGAATTCGGCATATGGGAAATTCCCCAGCCGGCATCGTAGAGCATATCACGGTCCAGAACTTTTCCCCTGTTTTTTGCGAATACCGAGAGAATTTTCACATCCCTTAAGGAGAGATCTATTTCCCTGCCTTCCCGTATCGCCTTTAATTCGGATGGATGAACGACAAGGTCGTCCATGGAAAACGAAGTGTCCCGGGCATCATTCCTTCCGGAATAACATCTCCGGGTAACCGCCCGAATCCGGGCGATGACCTCTTTTACCCCAAAAGGCTTGGATATATAATCATCGGCACCGAGCTCCAGGCCGAGGACCTTATCTATTTCTTCCGATTTGGCGCTTAAGAACAATACCGGGACCCGGGAGTCCTCCTTCCTGATAGCCTTGCAGACATCGTAGCCGTTCTTTTTCGGCATCATGATGTCCAGGCATACAATATCCGGCCTTTCTTCCCTGAAAAGCCGCAGTGCAGCTTCTCCATCTTCAGCCGGGATTACCGAATATCCTTCGCTCTCAATAATATCGATGAGACCGTTTCGGGTAAAAGAATCGTCTTCTGCCAACAGGATTTTCATTGTTCTTCCTTATGCGTGATTATGCATGGAGGGGTGTTCAGAATAATGTGAACGGCAGTTCCTTCACCGGAAGGGACAATGGCAGCACTCCCTCCGTGGATTTCTGAAAGGGAACGGACGATGGACAAACCTATGCCTGTTCCCGTTACTCCGTCAGTTAGTTTATTGCTCACCCTGTAGAATGGTTTGAACACTTTTTCTTTCAAACTTGCAGGAATTCCGGGACCCTTATCCCGTACTATTATATTGGTTGTTTCATCTTCCGGGAAAGATTCAATACCGATAAATCCACCGGAGGATGCATATTTGATGGCGTTGCTTAAGAGATTGCTCAGGATCTGTTCCAGGATATCGGTGTCCAGCATAACCTCCTTGTTGCTCTTTAACGTCAGTTCGCATTTCATTTTCTTAAGCTTAAGAGAGGGCCTGAAACTTTCGGTCACCGACTTGATGATATCGTCCGGAACGGCTCTTACCGGATTGAACTGGATACCGTTTTTCTGCTCCTTTGAAAAGGTGAGAATGTTTGTGATCAGCCGGGAGAGCCGCCGGCTTTCGGATACGACGATGTCCAGGTAATTCCTCCCCTTTTCACTGTCCTTTGGAATATGCCTCTCCAACAGTTCCGCATACATCCTTATATTGGTGAGAGGTGTCTTAAGTTCATGGGAAACCTGGTTCACGAAAGAGACTTTATGCATGGCGTCCCTTATTTCCCTGGTACTCTCCCTGTAGAGGTAAACCGCCAGCCCCATGATAAAAATGATAACCATGGAGATGAATGCAAAGATTGTCAGTATCCTGCCGCGATATGGCGTCCCCGTATCAGGGCCGGCGAAATACTTAAGATGCCAGGATGACAAAGGGAAAGATACCGGAAGGACAGTAATCGCATTATCGGGACCGACGGGAACCAATCCTCCCCACTGGTATACCACGGCATCGTTGACGTTGTTAAGGGTGATAAGGAAATCCTGTTCCCCAACGGCAGCAGTATCCGGCAGTTCCCGAATAACGGCGGAAATAACAGCCATCCTGTTTAACTCGATTCCGACGATACCGTATTTCCCGGTACCTGGACGTTCATACTTCTGCCAGAAAATGAAGTTTATACCGCTCCCTAAGTACCATGTATACCATCCACGGGAGAGGTACACTTCACTGGTTTCAGAGGCGGGTTTCAAAAAAAGTCCGGTGGAAATACCGATCTCCCCGGTTCGTACGAGAAAATCCTGTTCTCTTTCACTTAAGGGAATCTCTTTCGAAGGATACCGCATGGAGTTATCTTCACTTAAAATAAAGACCTGCCTGATTATAGTACTTTTCCTGGTAAGCTCCCGGATATCATCCACTTCCATGGCGGACAGATCCGGGAGCTGGAGCAGTTCATTCTCGAGATGTGAAAAAACACTTTGAATCTGGAAGTCGACATTCTGAAGCCGCTCTTCGCACAGAATAATAAACTGTTTCAGACTACGGTCTTTCTCCGATTTAAAACTCATCACCGTAAGCCAGCTCAGCAGACTGACGGGAATAACAGTTAAAATCAGGAAGACCGTAATCAGCTTATTGTTCATATTTTCACGTTAGTAACTCTGCTGGTTCTGGGTCTCGTAAGACTCAGCTTTCATTCTTTTCCTGGCCGCGTTCCAACCGGCATCGTCATCGATTGACTCGGCGTCAAGACCGCTGGACCTGCTCATCCCCCGGAGATCTTCTGATTCCAGTTCCTCGGCTTCTTTATCGAGAAACAGAGTGTTGGTCTGAAGCAGTTCCTTAGCTTCATCGATCCTGCCCTCGTCCCGGAGCTGTATAGCCTGTTCGGTTGTCTCAGTCGCGATCTGCTTAACCGCTTCTACCAGTGTGTCCCTGTCCTTCGCCTTTTCCACCGTATTCTTCGATTGAGTAAACGCTATACTGGTAACGGTGGAAAGATGGTCCTTCCTGTTGGTTTCCATATTGTCATAATTGACAGCCACACTGGCAATTCGTATTTCGGACCCAGCCCTGTTAGGCGGGATATCCAATTCCAGGAGGAGGTATTTCTCCTGATTGCTGTACAACTGGCCGATGGAAGTATAAATTTTATTGCCGATAATTTCAGCATCCCTGCCGAGGATACGTATGGGGATCGCCCCTTCGAAACAGGTTATCTCGATGTCAACATCCTGGGCAACCACGGAAAGAATATCATTGAATTCGTATTGAAAAATACGGGTCAGATCCTGGTAGTTCTCCACGAACGCATGGTTTCCGTCGCTCCGCTGGGCCAGCATGACCATCAGGTCCTCGTTGTACCCGAGTCCGAGGCCAATGGTGGTAACCGATATCCCGGATCTCTTCAGGGACTCCCCCAGGTTACCGAGAGCCCATGGCGAATCGGGACCTATATTGGCCAGGCCGTCGGAGAGAAGGATAACCCTGTTCACTTTGCTTCGTTCGAAAAATTTCGAAACCTCATCCGCGCCCTTGCTTACCCCGGCGAACAGCGCTGTTGATCCATCCGCAAATATCGATTTGATCCTCCTGTGGATAAACCTCCTTTCGGAAACCCTCGTAGCGGGAACAAGTACGGAAACGGTATCGGAATACGTTACGATGGAGACAATATCCCTGCTGTCCAGCATATCGACAGCCATGAGTGCCGCCTCCTTTGCCCTTGCGAGCTTCTCTCCATCCATGGAACCGGAGCGGTCCAGAACGATTGACACGTTCGCAGCAGCCCTGTCGGTTCCCCCCTGCAGTTTAAAACCGGTAAGTCCTACTTTGAGAAAAACACTCTGGCGCTGGTCCGCCAGGAGATAAGGGTTGGAAAGAGTAACGCTCAAATCGATGGTTCTCGCGAAAACCGCCGTGGAACAGATGATTAAAAAGACCATAGTGAAAAACTGTTTTCGTTTCATAATCTTCTCCTTGTTAATAAGTAATTTCTTATTAACAATCTATAACCATCCAAAATTTTTAGGTCAGATCATTGTAAAACAGTTGTAAAAAATTTGTAAGTTTTTTCGGCGGAGTTACCGGTCTCGACGGTTGTCCCCTGAAAAACATTCCTGTTTACCGGACAGAATGAAACCACATCGACATCCTCCAGTATTTGACGGCGGTGTTTTTTATTTCAGGCCTTATGGCTGACGAATATCCTTTCCCATAGCGACTCGGCTATTCGTTCTCCTCCAGCGCCGGAGGGTTCGATGATGCTGGTAAAGTGCTCAGGGTTGCAGCATACATCCCGTAAATCCAGAATTTCGAGACTGTTTCTGAAAGCCGTGCGAATAATCACGTCATTGAAAACACACAGTGCGGTATTTACTTTCTTCTGTATGACAGGATTGTCGAAAAAACCTTCATAGATGGTACAGATAAGAAGCGGTAGACCCGTTTGAAGTAGCCTTGCAATTAGTGCAGTGTACTGTTCCTTGAAATCTGATGCCATCTTGTAGAGTGAAAGTAGTACTTCTTCCACACTGATTGCAGAAGCATCAAGAAAGGAACGATAACCGAATGCATTATTTCCTCCTACGCTCAAGGTCAGATGGGTTGCATCCGGGGGAATACTTTCGATTTGAAGATATACTGACGATACAGTCGCCCCGTCGTCCCCCAGAAGAGTTATTCGTACATCGTCTCCTGCCAGTCCACGCATGTATCCGGTTACATCAGGTGCACCCCCTGTGTATGCGCTGTTGTCGAGAGTGGAATCCCCCAAGAGGACAATGTGTTTCTTTTTCTTCATAATTGTTATTTATATGCCTTCATCATTTTGTTAAGGCGCTCTTTTGCCATTGCTCTTAGTTCCGGTGGGTCAATAACTTTAACATGCTCTCCCCAGGAAAAAAGCCAGAACAATGTCTCTTCGAGTTGATTCGTCGGAAACTCCAGGGTAATAGAACCACCCTCGTGTTCTGTTAACGATTGTTCTTCGTGCCAGATCCTTTCTTTGATATATGGTGATGCCGAAGAAGAAAATCTGAGTTTGACGGTATACGTTTCCCGGCCCGAAAAAACACCGAGGTTTTTATCGATATACTGTGAAATATCAAAGTCCGGCGGTAAGGAAAATGATGTATCCAGGACTTTTGCCTTTTTTATCCGTGAAACGGCAAATACCCGTATATCTTCTGAGTAATCATCGTGTCCGATAATATACCAGTTTCCCCTGTGGCAGACCGCGTGGTATGGTGATACGATTCGGGAATAGATTTTTGACGTTTTGGGGGTCTGATATTCCATCCACAAGTGTTTATTCGTTCTGAGGGACAGAAATACTTTTTCCCAGATTTCCAGGCTTATTGCTGCCTGTGCCTCGTGGAACATGGTAAACCGCGAATCCAGCCAGCTGAGATCCGCTGTCACTTTTTCCGGGAGAAGGGCAGCCAGCTTTTGTATTATTCGGGATAATGCATCGTAGATAGGAGTCTGGGCGTACTGCCGGATGACCTCCTGAGTTACGGTAAATGCAAAGAGCTCGCTCTCACTAAGAAAGATTGCCGGGAGCTTGTAGGTCGGCTCAGAGTAATAGTACCCCTTCCTGCTGCGGTCATATTCTATCGGTGCATCATGAAAATCCCGCATATAATCGATATCACGCTGAATAGTCTTATAGCTTACACCTTCCCACTCTTTTGCCAGAGAGTGGGTATTAGGATACGATCCTTCACCGATCTTTCTATCTATAAAAAGGAGCCTGGCCCATTTTGTTTTAAATCCCATTTTCCATCCCTTTTTTTGTTTCCATTGTAAGGCGACCTGCAGGGTTCTACAATCATTTATTTCTCACCTTGACTGAGCCGGCCAGAAATCCGACCGTCTTCTGCCTTGAGTTTCTGAATGTCACTTCATCTTTAAGTGCTTCCACGATAACTCCCGGCGTGATGTGATCAGTCAGATTACGGAATTTAAGCCATATACATTTCACGTCTCCTGCGGTCAATTCAGGGAGGGAGGAGATTCTTTGAAACGAAATTTTATCAAAATGAACATCAGGGAAGTAGTCAGTTACAATTTTCGACTTATGTTCCTTCTTAAGTGGAAGAAATGTAATTTTCCAGCTGAATCTTCTCATGGCTGCGTGGTCGATGAGATCGGGAAGATTGGTTGAACAGATAAAGATCTGCCCGAAGTGTTCCATCTGGGTCAGAATCTCATTGGTAAAGCTGACTTCCCATGAACGTAAAGCGTTTTCTCTCTTCGAGAAAAAGGAATCCGCCTCGTCGATACATAGAACTGCCTTGTCCTTTTCAGCTTCTTCAAAAGCGTCACGAATGTTCTGTTCTGTCTTGCCTACCCAGGGTTCCTGAATGTCTGAGCTCCTTTTAACGATCAATTCCCTACCGGTTACCGAAGCGATATACCGGGCAAACTCGCTTTTTCCGGTTCCAGGCAGGCCGCAGATCAAAATATTGGTTCCGAAACCCTCTTCTCCAGACTGATTACAGGCTTGAAGTACCTGATCAACAGGCTGTTCCGTGTTGAGATATCTGACGTCGAAACGGGCGTCATGATGTTTATAACGGTTTGCACCAAGTTTGCCCTTTTCGAGAAGGCTTTCCTGCTGATCGAGAATACTCTCCAGAAATTGAATGGAAGATGACTCTTTCGGAAGTGTTGAGAATGTCTTAAGAGCTGTGCCGATATGGCCTGCGTTCACTCTGTAGCGCCGAGCCAATCGGGGTATTTCATCAGAAGAGACCCGGTCCCGCAGTTGATAACCGTTTATCAGGAATTCCCAGAAATACTGGCGTTGTTTTGTGGAAGTTCTGCTGAAGCGAACGCTGTAGGAGAAACGTCTGAGGATGGAATCATCTATCCGGTTGATTTCGTTCGTTATCCAGATCACCTTTTTCCCGTGATTATCAAGAATATCGTTTACCTTTCCTTTCTCTGAATCCGGGTCATTTTCCCGGCTGAAAAGAGAAAAGAAGCCCGTCGATCCATTCAGTATTTTGTCCGCCTCATCTACTGCAAGCACTGCTTTATCCGGATCTACTGCATTGATAGCGATTTCAAATAACCCAAGTCTCCCTAGTCTGTATTGCTCATGCTCAAGAAAGAACAATTCCCTGCCGCAGCAATCTGCAATAGAGCGGGCATATTCCGTTTTTCCCGCCCCGGGTTCGCCGTAAAGCAGGATATTGCATGTATTACTGCTTTTAAAAAGGTGTGTGATAATCTTTGTATCTTTTTCAGAAGCGGCAAATGTATCGATAGGATAAATAACATCATCTTTCTGCCGTATATAAAAGGTTTTACTCACTTCATCGGCGATACCATCCAGGTATTCTATGAGAGAGTCGGTTGCGCTGAAAAAAGGACGGTTTTGATCCATTCCTTCCTGCATGGATGGCATGATGAGGTTGTTTCGAACGAGTTTTCCATCAGTACGGAGCAGCATATGGATTTTTTCTTTTGGAATGCATGTCGAGACCGAAATGAACTGGAGTTTATCCGGATTTGAAAAATCCTGGAGGTACTCCCGTAATGATTCCAGGGTCTCCACTGCAATGAAAAAAAGGAGAAGATTAGTTTCTTCTATTGCTAAATCGCACATCGATGAGATTCTGTGGATTTTATCCGGCATGGGCGGAGTTTCTGGTCGTATCTCCTTCCTGACTTCCTCCAGCAGGCACTGTTTCACTTTCTTTTCTATTATGCGCACTGTTGAAGAGGAGTAATGTGATGAAAGGTTACCGATGATATTAACAGTGTAAATTGTGCTACTGTCATTACCTAATTCTGGAGGATGAATTTTGATTTCTATATCCCCGACCGGATACTGCTTTAAAATCTGATTGAATACTCCTTTTATTCTATTGGTACCCGGGGGCCGGACCAAGGATGAAGTTAAACAGATCAATTCTTCTGTCAGTGTAACCCGGGGGATGAGCCGCACCGCATACCTTCGCACAAGATTTAAAATGAAGTCTATACAGGGATCCATTCGAGGGGTGAAGGTATTTATATTGTGTAGGTAGTCTCGTAATGCCATAATGATCCCTCCTCATGCTTCCATTAGAAGCTGGTATCTCTATCATATCCCCGGACATAGGACAGGTAGTGTCCTTTGTTCATTTAAACCGCCACCCACCCGGCTTCCAACAATTCATCGATAGATTTAAAGTTGCCGGTTTCCTCATCACTGTCGAGGTGATGAATAACCCAGGTACTCAACAGAGCGTTCAGCATCGTGATGTATCCACGGCTGCCGTCTATGTGTTTCATGAGGCAACCTTTATTCATTACCCCATTCATTCCATCGATACATATACCGAATGCATCGATATCTACACGTGTGAGTGTATCTCTGGTATGAATCTTTGCCAGTTTCGGCCACACTTTTATTTCTGTCATAGTCAATTCTCCTTTAATAACTATATGATTGAGACGAGGACATTGAGTGTCCCTATTACGAGATTTCAGATACCACCATCTCCCATAAAAGAAAAGCAAATTATGTGCCAGGTGTATGATTCTGGATTTAAACAAGGGAAATGGGGTTTACAGTAGGTGATCGGAAGGAGAATAAAAACTGCAGTTACGACAGGATGCAACCCGGGTTACAGAGACCGGAAAATCGAACCAGAATACGTTTCAAGTGCCAGATTCCCAGAATGCTTCTCTTGCCTTTTCCATCACCCGGAACACTTTACCGTCGTCGTTTGCCGATGTCCTGCCGGAAAGGTTTTTTATCCAATGGGTCGGCATGTTCTTTTTGCCGTGCAGTGCACCCACAGCAGCACCGACGACGGAAGCAATGGTGTCGTTGTCCCGGGTGTCATTAACGGCCCGGACAATCGCCTCCTCCAGGTCATCGGCATAAAGGGTAAGGATATAGAACACAGATGGCAGGGTCTCCAAAAGATATGCACCGGAATACCAGGAGTTGCATGCTTCAACAATAGAGAGATTTTCCTTCAAAGCCCATGGTATCCTGTCCCGGACGAACTGCCATACCGGTCCATGGAAATCCCTGAACGTGCCTCCCCTGGCACTGTAACGGGTCTCACCCTCCAGGTCCCGGGTAATGTCGACATACCGTTCAACCCACCACTCTTTGTCCGGTGGTCTGGCCATGTCGAGCAGATCCCAGAGCATAGCGGTAAAAGCAATGCATGCTGAAATGGATGCAGGATCGTTGTGGGTCATCATCGCGCTCAACGCAGCATCTGCCCAGATTCCTGTCCCTCCTGTTTTGAGATGGGGGATGAGCATAGGGGATATTCGCATGATGGCCCCATTCCCTGCGGAATGAGGACCGCTCTGATACCAGGGAGTACCGTTTTGATAATTCCGGAGGAAACCGGTCACGGTTGCCCCGATCCCGAAAATCCTTTGTTTACAGAACCAGGCGGCAAGATTCTCAGGAACCAATCCATCATCTTCGACAAGCTGTTCCAGTGTCCAGAAAGTGAGCTGGGTGTCATCGGTTGGGAACCCTTTTGCAACACCCGTATAAGGGTGGGGAAGGTAATCACGTATTTCACCAAAGCGGTCTTTCCGTGCACCGGGGTTCATACCTTCTGTGGTACATCCCAGGGAATCTCCGATGGCTGCCCCGAGAAGCATACCTTCGACCCTGTCGAAATTGAAATGTGAAGGTTTGGGTACTGCCGGTATATCAAAGATCCTACTTATGTTGAGAAATATTGCATTTTCAGAAAATAAGTGTTCAAGAGTTTCTATGTTGGATTTCATGTTATTACAAGCTCCACCATCTTGCCCGCAAGGATGAAATTGATAAACAACCCGACAACTTCCAGTCCGGTTGCAGCTTTGAGGATCTTTCGATACCAATGAAGCTGTGGAGAGAACGTCAGGGCCTTCTTCATAAGTTCTTGTTCTGTACCGATGGATGACTTGTGATCAATTATGATAAATCCAGACTCCGTTTTAAAAACCAGGTCAGCCTGTCCGGAGATGAGCTGTCCGTTTACCTGCATCCTTAAAGGATACTCTGTCATATATTCTTCAGCACCCCAACGCATCAATAGCATGTCGTTATCGAATCGACGCCGGTTCTTAAGAAAGCCCTCAATGAATTTCATATCTGTTATTCCAAAAGGAAAAAAAATGTGCTCAGTTCGCAAAGATGCCCGCACAGGAGGCAGGACCATCATCGCGTGTACTGCATTGCCAAGTTGATCGGGGCTTATTCCAGCCGGAGGCTCAATCGGTGATCCGTATGAAACAACATCTCGGATTTCTGCACCCTCAACAGGGGCCTTTTCTGCAGATGGGGTTATCAGGTAAGGAGCGTATTCCCTTACCCCTCTGAGCGGCCTGAATACACGAACTTTTGCATCAGCTGCAGCTATTGTAGATTCATCCGCTTTTCCCTTTTCAACCTGAAAGTGAGTCATCTTCATTGGGATATGTTTATTGTCCCATGTCCACGGACCCTGGTAGGTGTCTGATTCAACCGGGAGAGATAATGGCTCATCAAGAGATTCCTCGATCCAATCAGTTCCTGTACTTCTCCAGGCTCCCTGCCAGACCGGAAGATAGAGATAGTCCCGAGCTCTGGTCAGTCCCACGTAAAGGAGGCGTGTATCTTCCTGGATTTCGAGGAGCTTTTCTTTCTGTGCAAACGAGGATTCATTGAGCCGGGATAACGGAGCTGCATTGGTTTTAATTGGAGAAAAAGGGTTAAAAAGATACCGTATCCATCGTCCTGCCAGAGGGTCGAGAGGATTGAATTCTGAACGGTCATCGATGATCCTGCAGCCTAAAACTGTAGATTTTACTTTTTTATGAAGGCTGCCTGCAATGACTACAGGCCATTCAAGACCTTTTGCGCTATGGTACGTAGAAACATGAACACTGTTGATACCGCCTGCTGCAGCACAAGATGTTCCTCCATTTTCTTTGAGTTCCAGAAGCCAGCAGAGGAATCCTGTAAGCGAAGCTGGATTCATCAAGATACGATTATGCTCTTCGTATTGAGTAACGAGGCTGCGGATACGTTCAAGGTTTCCTGCCCGCTGTTCGCCTCTTCCCCATTTCGAGACATGGGTGAATACATCCAGGCGGAACAGTATTTGATCGAGAATAAGTTCCGGACTCAGACGGTGTATTTCATTACGCAGCTCCATAAGCCTGATGTACCAGGGGTGATTTTCTGCCCAGGAGTGATCCGGTTTTTCCAGTCTGTCGTGCAGAACCGATTCGACACTCGAGTGAGTATTGGACAGGAGAAGAAGCTCCGCTTTTGCGAGGGTTTCCTTCGGATCGGCTAAAAGTCGGAGACAGGCCAGTACGAGAGTCGCCTCAGGAGTATTGAGCAGTCCGAAACCGGGATAGGCAGCGTCCACTCCAGCCTTTTTCAGTGAAGAAACAGCATTGTGGCACTCTGCATGAGTCGCGAAAAGTAAGGCAACATCTGAGGGCCTCAGTTTTCTGGTCGAATTTGTTTCTCTGTCCTCGATCAGGGGAGGGTGATCGATAAGATTCCGTACTGTTTCTGCAAGGGTAGTGAAATAATCTTCGTTTTTCGCCTTGGCTTCAGGCCTAAAAATCCACATATTCAATGGAGAATCGAACTCCACATTTTCTTTTCGTTCCGGCTCCAGTGCCACCTGTTCGGCGGGGAATAACTGTCCGAAGGCTTTACAGAAGTGAGCGTTCGCCCAATAGACGAGACCTGGACGTGAACGGTATGAAGTGTCGAGTATGTCTTTTTCATCGATACTTCCTATCTTTTTAAGGAGAGAACTCATGAGTTCAGGATCGGAACCCCTGAAACCGTAGATACTCTGTTTTGGATCTCCCATCCAAATCGAATGTTTGGCGAGTTGTACAAGCTTGAGGAATATGGCAAGCTGGATTGGACTTGTATCCTGAAATTCATCGACGAGAATAAGATCCAGTTCATCCGCAAGACGTTCCTTTACCTGCGGATAATCAAGTATCCTTAAAACCTGCTCTTCCTGGTCGATAAAGTCTATCAGCCCCCGTTCCTTCTTAAACTCCGCATATGATTCAAGGGATTTTTCAGCTAGCCCGAACATAAGGCTGATGAATGTACTGATATTTTCGTGCAGTATTGGATGAGATTCGTACCTGCCTGCCGCCTCTTTTACGCCGACAACAGCATCTCTGCTTTTAGCTCCGGGATCCAGGTTTACGAGCTTAACCCATTGGTTCCACTGCAGTTGTTGTCCTTTGCTTAGCTGATTTTTCACCTGTTTCAATAACAAAATGTAATCCCTTGTTGTCTTTGTCGTATCGACATCTGTGTTTATACCCGCAAGAGCATTTGTAATCGAATCCAAAAGCTGTTTTTCGAAACCTCCGTCCTGAATCCCGGCAGGTTCCGGGAGTACTCCCATAAAAATCCTGGTGGAATTCTCAGCGCTTTTTCTTAAGTATTCTTTTTTCAGATTATTTGTGCGTGCAAACTCAATGATCCGTTTAACATCAGCGGTCCATTCGTACCTGTCCCTTCCGGAATTGAAACCAAATCGATGGCCAAGCTCATCAATCTGCTCAGCCGCATCGCCTTTGATGACAGGGGCAATAGCCTGCCTGAATAAGAATCCCTCATCTTCCTCCCCAATGACCTTAAGACCTGGAGAAAGTCCGGCTTCATAACTGAAACGGGACAGGAGATTTCCGCAGACAGAGTTCACGGTTCCAACAAGAGCTGTCGCCATTCCATTAGCAAGAGCAGGTTCTCCGGCTTCAAGCAGCTTCATTCTGATTCTTTCTTTGAGTTCCCCTGCAGCCTTCCTGGTAAACGTAGTAACGATGATCCCTTCGGGACGAACTCTTTCCGGCCCCGACAGCAGGGTAAACAGTTCTTCTACCAGTCTGTACGTCTTGCCGCTTCCGGCACCGGCACTTATGATTCGCGGCAGGTTCACCATTCTTCCTCCCAACCGCACAGTGATGTATAGTCATTGAAGAGAGGACCTTCCTCAGGCATTGGGAGTGCTTCCGAATATCTATCCGCCACTGCCGGGTCAGGCTCTGTTCCTACAACAGGTACTTCGATCCTGCCTTCTGCCAACTCTTCCATGCGGAGGTGATAGGTTGTTTCCATCTGTTTGGAGAGTTCCTTGTA
>JAJSAL010000006.1 GCA_024274705.1 Spirochaetota bacterium | reverse complement strand
CAGCCTACTCTGAAAGGTATTGGCAAGAACAGTACCGAATATCGGAGCAACTATTACCCCGCCTAACGAGCGAACAAACTGCTGAGTCGAGTTGACTACACCCATAATCTTATACGGAAAGGCATTCTGAACAACAACATTAATCAGGGGCATGATGCTCCCCGCACCAAGGCCTAAAACAACCATATTTCTTACGACAATTGACCATGTTGTATTGACATCCATAACCGAGAGAAGATATGTACCGTAAATCATTACTGCTGTTGAAATTATGGCCTGGAGTTTATACTTCCCTGTTTTGGAGATTAAAACTCCTCCTATTATACTGCCTGTTATGAAGCTCAGCATCATCGGAGTTAAAACCGCACCGGAATTTTTTGCACTTAAACCAATCACCCCCTGAATAAACAAGGGAAGAAATACCAAACCGCCGAATAATCCCACGGAAATCAAAAAGCCTATGATTAAGGAAACGGCGAAAATACGGTTTTTAAAAAGTTCCGGAGAAAGTATCGGTTCCTGCGCTCTTTTTTCATTGAGAAGAAAGAAGACAATACCTACAGTCCCGAATACCATCAATGATATTATCTGAAAAGATTTCCATGCATATGTATTTCCGGCCCATGTAAATGCAAGCAAAACCGGAAGCAGTCCTGTTACCAGCAGGATACTTCCCTTCCAGTCGGGAACACTCCTGTGCTCCGTCCTGACACCCGGCAGCGCGTATAAAACAGCTATAAGCGCTACTATTCCAAAGGGAAGGTTTATATAGAATATCCACCTCCAGCCGAAATTATCAGTAATCCAGCCCCCTAAGTACGGTCCGAATATACTTGCAAGGCCGTATACTCCCGAAAGAATTCCCATCCATTTACCCCTCTCCCTTGGGTTAAATATATCCCCGATTGTAGCACGGGGCATGCTCATCATGGCGCCCGCTCCGATTCCCTGTATTGCACGTGAGATTATAAGTTCCATTATCGTACGGGCCTGCCCGGAAAAGACAGAGCCCAGCATAAACATTACAAGCCCGAAGATATAAAAAGGTTTTCTCCCGTATGTATCGGAGAGCTTTCCGTACAGGGGAACGGTAACCGAAGCAGCCATCATATAAGCGGTAAAAACCCAGGCATACAGGGAGAACCCCTCTAAATCACCAATTATTGTAGGCATAGCCGTTGAAACAACGGTCTGATCCATCGCGGAAAAAAACATGGTAATCATTACGGATCCGAGGGCCCACCATCTTTTCCGGCCTGTAATATGATTTGTTGTCTGGTATACTCTTTTTCCTGCAGCTGCCATAGTGAACAATACTCCCGTATAAAATATTTAAGTAAGTTACTTAACTATATGCGGAGTGTCAAGTGCTGCCAATGAGACCGGAATGCGGCATCGACAGGCGTTTTCTTGTAAGGTGCAGTCCAGGACCCATTTCCTCTCCCGGTGCTGTTGAATCCTTTGCACGACCAAACTATACTTTGCACCATAGATACCTGAACACCGGAGATGTCTTTTGATACAGGAGTTTTTACGGGAAAACCGGAGAAAAATCTCGTCATACCTCGAGTCATTTTTAAAGAAGAGGGAACCGGAGTTGGAGATTGTGCATCCTCTCGGCAGAGACAGTGTAGAACGGCTCAAGGAATTCGCCGTAAGAGGCAAGATGATCCGGGGCTCATTGGCAGTACTGGGAAGTATGCTCTTTACAGGGAGAGCACACCCCGATGCTGTCCCATTAGGGGCAGCGATGGAATTGTTTCAGTCCGCCCTCCTGGTGCATGATGATATCATGGACAGGGATGCCTATAGGAGAGGGTACCCTTCTCTCTATCACCAGTACTCCCTCTATGCTGAAGAACAGGGCGCCACCGAAACCGGACATACCGGGGAGTCCCTGGGTATCTGCGCCGGGGATATCGCCTTTTTCCTGGGGTACGAAATCCTCGGATCAGTCGCAGGTGCCTCGGCCGCCACGGGAGACGCAGTCCGCTACTGTTCCAGGGAACTTGCCGGAGTTGCCGCAGCCCAGATGGGGGATGTCTTAAACGGTGCACTACCTTTCCCCCTTTCAGAGAAGGAGATCATCACCCTTTATACGAACAAGACCGGGAGATATACCTTCTCCATGCCCCTGGCAATGGGAGCTGTCCTCTCCGGAACGGACCCGGAAAACATCGAAATAATTGAACGCATAGGCGAACTTTTCGGTATCATCTTCCAGATTAAAGACGATGAGCTCGGCCTCTTCGGCGATGAGCAATCCATGGGGAAACCCCTGGGATCAGATATAAAGGAAGGGAAAAAAACACTGTACCATCACTTTCTCTACGATCTTTCTCCCCCTTCAGTACACAGGGAACTGGACAGCATTTTCGGAAATCCCGATATTTCCGGAAAGGAACTGGACAAAGTCCGGACCCTGATCGGCGAACTGGGCATTCAATCCCGGATAGAAACTATGATCGACAGGTTGACAGAAGAGCTGCGCCGGAACATCCGGTCCGTCCCGGGACTTACACCGGAAGCTGAAACCCTCCTGCTGGAACTGATCGAATACAGCGTCTCCAGGAAAAGGTAAGTCTTCCCTGTGAAAGATACGGTTAACACCATCAGACAGCCGGAACGTAAGAAGCTGTCAGGTTTCGGCCTGCCCGAATAGATAGGGTGGCCGGGGTCAGCTACTCGGGCAGGAAACACGGCACTTGCAAATAAAGAATATACATTCGTACCCGGTTACGCACTGTACCTGAAAGCGATCCACGGCAGCCAGACGAAGAACGACAAAATCGACAGTAAGAACATAGGCTCCCCTCTTCGGGCTTAACTGTTTCCAATGGCTTACGTCTATCCGGGAGCACACCGTTCAACCCGCAACTTATTGCGTTGCAGGATGTACTTCGTGCACCATCACCCGGAGGTAGAGAAGGCGCGCTGCGCGGATGTCGCCGCTCCAGGGTTCAGGAATTTGGAAATCGGAGATGCTTCGAACACCTTGGCTGTAGACAACCTCAGCACAAGGATTCTCGGCGTCACCTTCCAATATACTGATAACGCCCGAGTTCAGCGGCGGCGGTACGCCGTCCGCTGGAACGATTTGTTATACATTTCTTTATATCTCCCTTCTCAACGGTCAAGTGTATGAGCAGTGGCGGGTTTTCCCGCACTCACTTTCATTTTTGCACCGTTGTTAATTTTATTCGTATTCATTTCATTTTTAGCACTTTGCCCGCCATTGCTTATACACAGTGTTGTAGCCAGTACGATATTTAACATCTGATAAAAATTAAATATACTAAGATTAATGTAATAAAAAAGAAAGGCAATGAATAAAGATGAAATGTAAAATATTTCGATTTGCTCTTCATAAAATTCAATGCGATTAAATTAGCAAAAGAACCAATTATCAATCCGTTCCCTCCTATATTTACACCGTAAGCAATAATTTTATAATTAGAAGAATAATGTGATAACAAAACTGTAGTTGGAACATTACTTATAATTTGTGATAAAAAAGCACCTGAAAAAAAGAGTGTGTTAGTATTATCAAAATT
>JAJSAL010000058.1 GCA_024274705.1 Spirochaetota bacterium | reverse complement strand
GGCCGGTCAAGGATTCTAAGCAGCGGGAACCGCGAGGGCAGCTTAACGCCTCCTTGCCTCCACAGAATGTATGGGCAAAAAGGCCGGTCAACTTTGCTAAGCAGATCAGCCGGGGGGGCAGCTCAACGCAAAGTAGCCTCCACAAGCAGGGTAGCAAAAAGGCCGGTCAACTTTGCTAAGCAGATCAGCCGGGGGGGCAGCTCAACGCAAAGTAGCCTCCACAAGCAGGGTAGCAAAAGGGCCGGTCAAGAATATTCAAGGCAGAACAGGAACGATCCGGACCTGAAAAGCTCCATTCATCCCGGCGATTACAATTGAATAGGTCCTGTACAACCGTATATTCTTCTGTCCGGAAGTTAATGTTTCAAACCTGATCCCCGGCAGTATATCCTGATTTTTCGCTATCCACTGCACAAAAGAGCGGGAAAACCGGTCCTGGGGGGTTTCAGGCTTCCCTGTCCTTTCAGAGGCCGGATAAAATTTCGGTGCAGTGTATGCATAACGGTTTTTAATGAAAAAGTAATAATCTTCAGTGTACATCATGCCGAGTTCCGCAGATATCGATGTTCCGGGAATTTCGAGATAAAGGGCCTTACTATCATCGTTCTGCTTTTCTACTATCACGTAAGATTCCCCGGAGCGCAGTACTTCAAAGGTAAAAACGGGTTCATTATTCGAGAAACAGGTAAGGGGATACGTACCTATGAAGAAAAAAAGGATGACCAGACTGGTTAAGAACAGGAGGGGCAGACCGATACTTTTACGAAACCTGAATCCCAGAGTGCCGATCAGTACTGCTCCTGCGAACCAGTAGAGCAATCGCTTATCGAGAATTTTCACCGCTCCCGGTAAAAACAGACCCAGTAAAGAGAAAATGACCGCACCGGACAGGGAAAAGCAGACAAACACCCAGTTGTATCCGGACTTTCCAGGGCGCAGAAAAACAGATACCGCCGCTCCCGATGCTATACCGGCAAAAAGAATCCAGGTAAAGGGGTTCAGAATATCAAGTCCGCTACAGGTCATAAATCTGACTGAACTTCTTTTCGATATAATCGAGGAAATACCGGGGATTCAGACTCTCACCTGTTATCTCGTTACACAATTCATCTGCTGTATATGCACTGCCATGATGATGAATCCTCGATTGAAGCCAACTTAAGATTTCAGAAAAATTCCCGGACCGTATCTGATCATCAACTCCCGGGATATCTTTACGAAGAACATTGAAAAACTGTGATCCGTAAAGATTCCCCAGTGCATACGTCGGGAAATATCCCATCAATCCGGCAGACCAGTGTACATCCTGCAACACTCCGTCCGCGTCGGAGCCGGGACTTATCCCGAACATTTCGTTGAATTTGTCATTCCATGCGCCGGGCAGGTCCTCTACTGCCAGGCTGCCTGTAACAAGGGCCGTTTCGAGCTCGAATCTTAAGATGATGTGCAGGTTATAGGTAACCTCATCAGCCTCCACCCGGATAAGGGAGGGTGTTACCTTGTTTATCGCCTTGTAAAAAGCCTCTTCGGAAACGCCTTCCAGATTCTCCGGGAAAAGCTTACGCAGTTCGGGAAAGTAATGATTCCAGAACGGCCTGCTTCTCCCTATCAGGTTTTCCCAGGTCCTCGATTGAGATTCGTGGATCCCGAGAGATGTTCCATCCGCCAGAAGATTTCCCCGGATTTCATCTGAAAAACCCAACTCGTACAAACCGTGTCCGCATTCATGAATAGTACCGAAGATACTGGTGTTGAAGAACCCTTCGTTGTACCGGGTGGTTATCCGTACATCGTCCGCACCAAGGGTGATTGTAAACGGATGGGCAGATACATCGAGTCTTCCCCGGGAAAAATCATACCCGATATCTTCCAGCACTTTTCTTCCGAAAGCTTCCTGCTTATCCTTCGGATAACTACGGTACAGCATGCTGTCGTCAACCTGCTCCGTTTCCGCTACGGCGGATATGATCGGTACCAGTCCGTCTTTAACTTCCTTAAATACGCGTTCTACCTGGCTGGTCCTTACCCAGGGTTCAAATTCATCCAGCAGCGCATCGTACGGATGTTCCTCGTATCCCAGCATATCCGCCTTTTCCCTGGTAAGTTTGAGAATCCGCTCCAGATGAGGCTGAAAAAGATGAAAATCATTTTTCTTACGCGCTTCTACCCATACAGCCTGGCCGTTGCATGTTTCTTCCGCAAGTTTCTCTACCAGGTCCCTGGAGAGTTTCTTTGCCCGGTGATGCAGGCGATGCACATGGCGGAGATACGCCCTGTCCGGTTCCGGAAGAGAAGCATTCCCTTTCGGATTCTCCGGTACAGCTTCCACATCTGAAAGAAGGGCTGATATTTCCGGGGCTGTTATCTTTTCATGGATCATCCCCTCCAGGAGAGAGATCTGTTTCGCCCTTTCCCGGGTCCCCTGTTCCGGCATATAGGTATGCTGGTCCCAGCCGAGAACTGCTGCGGTGTGTACGAGTGTATGTATTTCCTTTCCCAGTGTTGTAAGCCTTTCGATCTCCGCGCTCATCATGAAAGCCCCCTTTAGATCAATTCTTTAGATTCGATTTTATCTTTTATATACCGGACCGCCCCGGTAATTGGCATACCGTGTTTCTGTTCTCCCGTCCTGGGCCGGAGGGATACCGCCTTGTCATTCAGCTCCTTATCCCCCAGGATAAACATATACGGAATCTTCAGATTTTGTGCATTTCGTATTTTTGCATTCATCCTCTGATCGCTAAGATCATTCTTTACCCTTATCCCCGCTGCGCGGAAGGTTTTATAGACCTCTTCTGCATAGTCGTTGAATGCAGGCGCAACAGGGATAACCACCGCCTGTACCGGTGCGAGCCAGACCGGAAATGCGCCGCCATAGTGCTCGATGAGAACCCCGAAGAACCGTTCCAGGGACCCCAGGAGGGCCCGGTGCACCATGAAAGGTCTCTTCTCCTTTCCGTCATGATCGACGAAATTCATATCGAACCGTTCCGGCAGATTGAAATCGAACTGAATCGTCGTCATCTGCCATTCCCGTCCCAGGGCATCTTTTATTTTAAGATCGATTTTCGGCCCGTAAAAAGCACCGCCTCCCTGGTCCACCTCGTATTCCAGTCCTTCTGCTTCGATAGCCTTCGAAAGAGAATGACCCGCTTTCTCCCATCTATCATCGGAGCCCACACTCTTCTCAGGTTTCGTCGCCAGGTATGCTTTGATGTCTTCAAAACCGAAGGACCGCCACATTTGCAGGGAAAAGCGGAGAACTTCGAGAATTTCATCTTCGATCTGGTCCGGAGTACAGATGATATGGGCATCATCCTGGGTGAATCCTCTTACCCGGAGCAACCCATGAAGCACTCCTGATCGCTCGTACCGGTACACCGTTCCAAGCTCGGCCCACCTTAAGGGAAGATCCCGGTAAGACCTGATGTCCGTCTTGTATATCATGATATGAAAAGGGCAGTTCATGGGTTTTATATAGTAATCCTGATGGTCTATCTCCATGGCGGAGTACATCCCTTCTTTGTAGAAATCCAGGTGCCCTGAAGTTTCCCACAACCAGGATTTTCCGATATGGGGGGTGTAAAGAATCTCGTAGTCGTTTTTGAAATGCTCATCCCGCCAGAAATTCTCGATTGCCAGTCGAATACGTGAACCATGAGGATGCCAGTACACGAGCCCTGAACCTGCTTCCTCATGGGTGGAGTAGAGATCCAACTCCTTACCGAGTTTCCGGTGATCCCGCTTTTCCATTTCTGCAAGATGCTGGAGGTGGACCCTCAGTTCCTTGGGAGTGGTCCAGGCGGTTCCATAAATTCGCTGGAGCATGGGATTGGTCTCTTTTCCCCGCCAGTATGCCCCGGCGATGGAAAGGAGTTTGAACGCGTCAGAATTCAGGTCCGCCGAATTCTCCACATGGGGGCCCCGGCAGAGATCTGTAAAGGTGTCCTGGGTATAGAGGGATATCTCCTCCCCCCCGGGAAGGTCCCGTATCAGTTCCAGTTTGTAAGGCTGATCGAAAAACTTTACTTCCGCCTCTTCCCTGGAAACCGCCTTTCTCTCAAAGGGAACCCCTTTCCGGATAATCTCCTTCATGTGTCCTTCTATTTTCTCCATGTCTTCAGGGGTAAGGGGCCTGGGAAGATCGAAATCGTAATAAAAACCATTATCGATGGAAGGACCTATCCCTATCTTTGCATCCGGGAACAGCCGGATTACCGCTTCCGCCATGACATGTGCCATGGAATGCCGTATCCTTTCCAGTTTTTCATTGCTTTTCGCTGCCGTTTTTTTTGCCATTGCTATCCTCTTTTATTTCACAATACCGGGTAAAAAAAAGCCTTTACGCCGTCATCCATACACCAGATAAGTGTAAGGACGAAGACATAAAGGCTCTCCGCGGTCCCACCTTACTTCATTCCGGTCATACCGTGACGCGGAATACGCTCAGCCCCTGTAACGGCGGGTACCGGCACAGCTTACTTAAGAGTATACCCGGACAACTCTTCGGTTCAGCCTGCAGCTCCGGAGCGGTTTTCAGTAAGGATCAGCCGGGGTTCTTCCAGCCGGGCCGCATGGACCCGGAACCCCTCTCTCCAGGCAGAGAGCCTCACTTACTCGTCTCCTTCACAGCTTTGTATCTGAATATCGTAAAATATTACGGAGTTGTCAATAGCGGGAAAGCCCGGGGTAACCGTGGTCTAACATCGATCTGTTATTTCCAAAAACTGAAGGGAAACTGATTGCAGTATCGCCGGGAGTGTACTATAGAATAGTACCGTACCATAGTGAAAGGGGGATTCAATGCCGCTGACATTTTCCCATGAAAAATGTACCGGCTGCAAACTGTGCCAGCTGGCCTGTTCCGGAAGTCACGAAAACGCTTTCAACCCTGTTAAAGCAAGGCTTAAGATCATTCACGATTATACCGACGAAGGCCTGCTTATCAAGTCGCATCTCTGTATCTTCTGTAAAAAATGTGAAGCTGTATGCCCGGTTAATGCAATCTCCAACAACGGGAGATGGATGATTGTCGACAGGGATACCTGTTCCGGTTGCGGGACCTGCGTGAAGAACTGCCCAACCGAAGTCATTTATCTGGATAAAGACGATAAATCCGTAATATGTGATTTGTGTCATGGAGAACCGAAATGTGTAACGTGGTGCCCCAAAGGGGTTATCACCCTTAAAGAGAGGGTAAAACAATGAGAAGCTGCTGGGGAAAGATGCTGGTAATCGATTTATCAAACTCGACCCACATGGTCAGGGAGATACCCGAAAGCTGGATAGAACAGTATCTGGGACAGAAGGGTCTGGGGGCACGGATTTTGTTGGAGGATATTGAACCAGATGCGGACCCTCTGGGGCCGGAAAATGAGCTCGTTTTCACAACTGCCGTTATGGCGGGAACGATTGTCTCCTGTTCCGCCAAACTCGCCATTTCCTGCAAGTCCCCTCTCACAGGTACCATTTCCGACGGTTCCGTGGGCGGGCATGCCGGGGCGGAGCTGAAGTACGCCGGATACGACGCACTGGTGATCAGGGGGAAAGCTCAGTCCCTCTCGTACGTATATATCGATCCTGAAAGGGTGGAAATCCGCGACGCTTTATTTCTCAAGGGAGAAGGAACGTTCAACACGGATAAAAAGATACGTGAAGATCTTTCAGACCGGGACACCAAGATCCTCGCCATCGGCCCTGCCGGGGAAAACCTGATCCCCTTTGCATGTGTCTCTTCAGAACGTTACAGGCAGCTGGGACGGGGCGGCATAGGGGCCGTTTTCGGCAGTAAAAACCTGAAAGCCCTTGCCATTCGGGGATGGCTGGATGTGACTGTCCCGGATGTGGAAGAGTGTATGAAAGTGGCAGCTGAGATCCACCGGCAGGACGGGGTTACCGCTGAAGACAACGAGATATATGAATACGGAACTCCCATCCTGGTGGACATGGCCCAGGAATCCGGCCTTCTCCCCACTAACAATTTCCAGGCAGGAACGTTCAAGGAGTATGAACGGATCAACGGGGATGCGTTCAAGGATATCAGAAAGAATAAAAAAGCCTGCTTTTCATGCGGTATTGCCTGCGGGAATTATGTTGAGGACGGCAATGCCCGTGTGGAAGGACCGGAATTCGAGACCATCGCACTCTGCGGTTCCTCCATCGGAAACGGTGACAGGGCGAAACTGATTAAAATCAATGCGCTCTGTGATGACCTGGGCTTGGACACCATTTCCACAGGCGGCGTTATTGCATGTATGATGGAAATGACCGGGAAAGGCGCCCACGATTTCGGTATCCGGTTCGGGGAGGTCGACAAGGCCCTGGACATTATCAGGGACATAGCCGGGAAAAAAGGTCCCGGCGCCCTGGGGGCAAAAGCACTGGCGGAGGCACACGGACATCCTGAATATGCAATGCACATAAAGGGAATGGAATTGCCCGGGTATGATCCCCGGGGGTCCTGGGGAATGGGCCTGGCATATGCAACCGCCCCCCGGGGCGGCTGCCACATGACCGCTTACCCCATAGCACTGGAAGCCTGGGGAGACCTGGATCCCTTTACATTCAGCGGAAAGGCGAAACTCATAGCGGATATGCAGGATGCCCAGTTTGCCAAGTTTTCCATGGGTGTATGCGACTTCTGGCCGATAGACAGCCCCACCCTGGGAAGGTTATATGAAATCACCTACGGCGGTTCATGGCCCGGGAAAAAGGTCGAAACCGCGGGGGAACGAATCTTCAACATCCAGAGGATGTTCAATATAATGGCCGGGTTCAACCGGGATCAGGACACCCTTCCTTCACGGTTTTTCAGGGAACTCCTCAAAGAGGGGCCGCCGAAAGGTATCCCCATGACAGAAGAAGCGTTCCAGCAGGCCCTGTCGGAATACTACGAATACAGGGGATGGGACAGTATGGGCCGGCCTGGAATCGAGCGGCTTAAGAAGCTGAAAGTCGAACCGTCCCTGGTCGATAAATACTCCGGCTATCTCTAAAAGCCCTGGGGGTTTTCCTCACGTCGGTACAGCGGTATTCGAACCCGAGGAAAAAAACAGAAGGAACAAGGTCCCATTCCTGCATTACTTGGCGAGGAGGTACTCGTAGGGGCCGTAGAGATGGAGGGTTTCCACCCTGCCGTCAGGCATTATGAGATAACCTGTGAACTCACCCAGGTTTCTTATATAAACAGGCCTTGACATGAAGGTCAGGAGAAAATTACGAATGATCGCCGGTATTTCTGCAAAAATATCGGTTACATCGAAGAGTATATTAGAGGTGTAATACCCTTCCAGCCTGTACCCGTTGCCGGTATATGATATACGTATCTTTGCCGGGTATTCCCAGGGGGTGTTCGGAGCGGGAGTCCAGTCGAGTCCTTCGAGAATATAATCCTTTGTAGTGATCACAAAGTCGTCACCGTGGGCGAGGATCAGCCTGGGGAAACGCTTCTCTCCGTAATCTTCATGATTGAGGTAATCCAGGATACCCAGGTGCCACCGGTCCTCCCTGGGGGTACCGGGAGGACTGAACAACCTGATTGCATGGAGCGCGGGGTTCATCCTCCGGAAAGGGACGATGAGAATAGAATATTCACTATACCCTTCGCCTTTGACGTTGTGGACCGTATCCCCGTATCGGATGACGCCGGAGACATCGGCCCATGGACTGTTTACTGTCCTCCGTTCGAATACATCGCCATCTTCAGTAAAGACTTCCTTCCCATCCCCGGGTTTCCAGGGGGGGAGGATATTGTTAAAGGTGAGGTCGCAGTAAAAGCCTTCGAAATCGTAATGAACGCGGTACTCCATGCCGCCGCCTTCGATCCAGTTCGTACCATCGGTAATGTAGAGCCGGTCTTCTGCAAATTCTATATCCCTGTCTTTCATTTCCAGTTTGGCAAAATAGGAATTCCCTGCGGGATCCGTTACGACAACGTAAATGCCCCACCGCTTGATAAATCCGGACCGCGTTCTGAACCCGAAAAAACTGGTCATAAACACCCATCCGTCATTGAACTGGGTCATGAAAAAGATATTTTGGTTTTTTACATTATTAAAAATCTCACTGGTAAAGGCCATGTCGGTCCCGGTAACACGAATTTCCTCGGGATGCTCCCAGAAGTACCCTTCATCCGGGGTTTGATAGGGTTCCGTCTGTACCTCGGACACTGCGCCGCAGACCATGATGAGCAGCATTACCGTTCTTACCATGTGTACCGGTGCTTTCATTTACACCCCGACTCAGTGATTGTGTAACAGGAAGGTGGCATTATATGCCCATTTCCCGTTAACAAGACGAAGGATATTCCAGGGATTACCATCTTTCAGTTCAGCCGGGAGGAGTTCCTCCGGGGCATCCTGATAACACACGGGCCGGCAGAACCTTCGTATGGCAAGAGTTCCCACAGAAGTCGCCCGGGGATCCAGGGCTGCCGGAAACGGTCCCCCGTGATGCATAGCAGGGCAAACTTCGACACCTGTTGGAAATCCATTGATAATGATTCTGCCTGCTTTGAGGGTCATTTTTTCAACAAGGTTCCTGTACTCCTGTATATCACGTTCCGTTCCATGAAAAGATACGGTAAGTTCTCCCTGTATCACATCCGCTGCCAGGTTCAGATCTTCCCCGGATTCGACCCATACAATCACCGTACAGGGACCGAAAGCTTCTTTTCTCAGGATCGGGTTGCTCAGAAAAACCTCCAACGAAGTTTCGAAAAGGGCAGGCGGGCCATACAGCCCATGAGGACTGTCCAGGGTTGACCAAAAGGTTTGAACCCCGGTGATCTCTCTTCGTACCTTAAGCGCATCCCTGTAGCTGCTGCAGGTGGCGGGTGTAAGCATGATCTCCGGCGGGGTTTCCAGAAGGCAGTTACGCAGAAGATGGATAAAGGCATCGCCGCCGGAAGAGCGCTTGAGGAACACAAGACCGGGATTCGTACAAAACTGGCCGGCCCCGAGGGTAACAGAGGCGGCAAGCCCTTCTGCAATTTCCCCTTTTCTATCCTCCAGCGCACCAGGCAGAAGAAAGACAGGATTTACACTTCCCATCTCTGCGAAAAGGGGGATAGGCACGTCCCGCCTGTTAACCGCATCACGAAGGGTCATCCCTGCCTTGTATGAACCGGTAAATGCCACGGCCGTGATACCCGGATGGCGTACCAGCCGGATACCCGTTTCCGGTGTTGCTCCATGGAGAAGAGAAAACACCCCTTCAGGCATCCCGGTTCCCTGTGCGGCTTCCACGATTGCCATGCCTGTCAGTTCTGATGTCCCAGGATGGGCCGGATGGGCTTTTACAATCACCGGGCAGCCCGATGCGAGAGCAGAGGCAGTGTCTCCTCCAGCCACAGAAAACGCCAGGGGAAAATTACCGGCTCCAAAGACCGCCACAGGTCCCATGGGTTTGAGCATCTGCCGTATGTCCGGCCTGGGAACCGGTGTTCTTTCAGGGAGAGCTGTATCGATCCGTGCTTCTACCCAGGAGCCTTCCCTGAGCAGATCCGCAAACATCCTGATCTGGTTGACAGTCCTTCCCCGCTCCGCCTCCAGTCTTTTTTCGGGCAGTCCCGTTTCCTGATGACACCGGTCAATGAGAGTGCTTCCGAGTAATTCAATCTTTCCTGCAATAGCTTCCAGAAACTCCGCCCTCTTTCGAGGACTCATCCGTGAAAACCCGGCAAACGCTTCTGCACCGGCATTTACAGCAGCACCTATCACCTCCGGCGGCGCCTCATAAAATGAGGGACAAAGTTCCCCGCCTGTTTGAGGTGTTACCGCTGTGAACGTGGTATTCCCCCTGCCGTTAAGGGAACAGCCTACTATATTGCATCCAGTCAGCTCCATATCTCCTCTATCATAACTGCCCTTCTTTTTCCATGCAATGCTCTTCCTCTATTACACATGTTCCAGAGCCGAACGGAATATCCGGACTCCTTCCTCGATCTGACCGCCGGTGGTGATTAGGGGCGGGATCCACCGGATGATGTTGCCCCAGGTACCGCAGGATAGGAGGATCAATCCTCTCTCCCGGCATTCCCTGGTTATCTTTGTTACCGTTTCCTTATCAGGCCTTCCATCCTTCACAAATTCCGTGGCAACCATGAGCCCCTGACCCCGGACATCCCCGATGCAAGGGTAATGGTCCCTGCATTCCCGCAGAAGGCTTACCAGTTGATCTCCCCTCTCCCGGGCGTTATCCAGCAGGTTTTCCTCCCGGATAACATCGATGGTAGCCGCGGCTGCTGCACATGCAACAGGATTCCCGCCGTAGGTCCCGCCGTGACTTCCGGTTATCCATTTCTCATCGAGTGCCGCCCTGTATGCAATACAGGAAAGAGGCATACCTGAAGCAAGCCCTTTCGCCGCTGTCAGGATATCCGGAACAACCTGCTCATGTTGAAGGGCAAACCACTCCCCGGTACGTCCCAGTCCCGACTGAATTTCATCTGCTATCAATAAAATGCCGTATTCGTCACATATCCTGCGGAGGGCAGGCAAAAAACCTTTGGGCGGCACCACATACCCACCCTCCCCCAGTACAGGTTCAATGACGATACAGGCTGTCTCTTCCGGGGCTGTCTGGGAATGCAGAATTCTGTCCAGTTCCTGTAAACAAAAGGAGAGAGTATCCTTTTCAGACCAGCCGTAATAGTATGCGTACGGATAGGGTGCGACAAAAATGCCCGGTACAAGGGGCTGGTACAGGTGCCGATACACTGTTTTGCTCGTTGTCATGGCCATAGTCAGGTGGGTTCTGCCATGAAAACTACCGTGGAATACGATCACATTCTGCCGGCGGGATACCTGTTTAGCCAGTTTCACCGCCCCTTCCACTGCCTCGGCCCCGCTGTTGCTGAAGAAAAACCGGTCCAGGCCGGCGGGGACGATGGAAGTCAGTTTCCCGATCAGGGAGAACACCGGTTCATGATACACGATGTTCAGCTGGCCGAAGATCAGCCTTCCTGCCTGATCCCGGATAGCATCCACAACCTTCGGATGACAATGCCCTGTATTGGTAACACCGATACCGCTGGTAAAATCGATATACCTTTTTCCCCTGTCATCATACAGGTACACCCCTTCACCCCGCTGAATGAGAATATCCGAGACCCGCCCCCAGACGGTGGAGATGTTCGATCTTCCTTCCATATCAACCATAGTGTTTTCCTCGCTTTCTGTTCAATCCAGACATCCGCCTGCCCAGGCAAGCAGTATATCCGTCATTATTCCCCGTCCTTGGACGGATTCTGCTGATGTGATCCCGGGTTACCCACCGGCGACCAGGGGAAAGAGGGTGATCTTATCGGAATCCCGGAACTGATAACCCTCGGGAAGCCGCTGCCCCTGGGCGCATGCAATCACCGGGATGTGTTTATCAATGCCCACAAGGGTTTTAAGCTCTTCGATCCCGACGGAACCCGGAAGGTCCAGGATCCTTGTCTCGGAACCGGTAATCACTTTAAGTGCTCCTTTAAACGCTATTCTCACGATATCTCCCCGTCCGCTATAAAGGAATGTATGAGCCTGATCAGTGTATCCGGCTTGTCAATGTGTATCCAGTGACCTGCACCTTCCACCGTTTCTATCCCTGCATAAGGGAAATATTCCCGAATTTCACCCTCATCCTTTTCATCGATAAGATCCGACATGCCGCCACGGACAAACAGCACCGGGCCGGAGTATACCCTGCCGGGTTGTATTCCAGCCCAGATGTTGTGATAATTCGCAGCAAGGCCGTCGATATTGATTTTCCAGCGGAAAGACCCGTCCTTCTCCCTTCCCAAGTTTTTAAGCAGGAACATCCGGAGTACCTTATCCGGAATCTCTTTCTTAAGCCGTGCTTCAGCTTCGGCTCTTCTATCGATGGTATCGATTTCTATGTTCTTAAGAAGAGGAAATACATTTTTATATACCGGGGCATACGCTTTCGGTGCGATGTCCAGAACGATGAGCCTGTCTGCCATATCCGGACGGGTCAGGGCGAATTCCATGGCCGCTTTACCTCCCATGGAATGCCCTATGATGCATGGTGATGACAACCCCCTGCTCAGACAGAATTCCTCTATGTCCCCGGCCATGACGGGATAACTCATTTGTTCCGAATGGGGAGAGGAACCGTGATTGCGTAGATCCGGAAGATACACCGTATACCATTCGGCAAGGATTTTCCCTATGGAAAGCCAGTTACCGCTGAAGCCGAGGAGACCATGAAGGATGATTACCGGCGGACCGGATCCAAACGTTTCGTAATGAAGTTCCATTTATGCTGGTACGATGTCTCCCACACTTTCCAGGATGTGATGGGGCTGGTAGGCGAATTGTTTCATGCTTTCCAGGCTGGTAACACCGCTTAAAACGAGAACTGTCTCTATTTCTGTTTCGATTCCGGCGACAATATCAGTATCCATCCTGTCCCCGACGATTACCGTGGCTTCCCGAACGGTCCCCAGGCGTTTCATCGCTGAACGCATCATAAGCGGGTTTGGCTTACCTACAAAGTAGGCTTTACATCCCGTGGCAAGCTCTACCGGAGCGATAAGGGCGCCGCAGGCGGGACTGATTCCCTTTTCCACAGGTCCGGTAAGGTCCGGGTTGGTCCCGATAAGCTTGGCACCGTCTAACACCAGGTTGACCGCATGTTCGAGAGTTTCCAGGTTGTAGGACCGGGCTTCTCCGACGATGACATAATCTGGATTAACATCGTTCATTGAAAGTCCTGCATCGTAAAGGGCATTTATCAGACCGGCCTCACCTATTGCATACACGCTCCCTCCCGGTTTCTGGCTGGCAAGAAAAGAGGCGGTAGCAAGGGCACTGGTATAAAAATGTTCAGGATCCACATCCAGGCCGAGCCTGGAAAATTTCTGGTGAAGTTCCTTCCTGGAACGTTCGCTGGAATTCGTGAGAAAGAGGAATTTCTTGTTCTCCTTCTGCAGCCACTGTACGAACTCCATCGCTCCTGGAAGGAGGCGGTTTCCATGGTAGATCACACCATCCATATCGCAAATAAATGCTTCTTTTTCACGAATGGGGTTCAAATCGTTCACTTATTTTTTCTCCTGTTGATCGTAAGGCACGGATTTAAGTTTCCTTTCCACTTCATCGATTACCCAGTCCGGTGTGGAAGCCCCGGCAGTAATTCCTATAGGGTCGAACCGGTATACATCTTCCGGAATATCCCTGACGTCTTCTATGTGCCAGCTGTACCTGCAGTATGTTTGAGCAGTCTGAAACAGTCGCCGGGTATTCGCGGAATTCTTTCCTCCCACGACCAGTATCGCCTCTACTTTATCGGCCAGCGCCTGCAGAGCCGCCTGTCTCCTCTCCGTTGCCGGGCAGATACTATCAATCATAATAATCCCGGGATATTTCTTTTTCAGTATCGAGTATATCTGGTCGTACGTATTCCGGTCAAAGGTGGTCTGAGAAATGATCAGGGTCTTCCCTGCCGCTTCGATGGACCGGGCTTCTTCGATGGTATTGATAACCTTATATGTTCCTGCATAACCTTCCAGGGCCTGCACCTCTCCGTGATTTTTGTCTCCAGCAATAATGATATGGTAACCCTGTTCCGCATATGTTGCTACTTTCCCAAGAGAACTTACAACTCTCGGGCAGGTAGCGTCAATCAAAACCTTTGCTTTCTCCTTGAGAACACGTTTCACCTCCGGTGTCACCCCATGGGCCCGGATAATTACCGTACCCGACGCTTTTTCAGGATCTTCCAGCACCGTCACTTTCCGGGTTTCCAGGTCTGCGATAATAGAAGGATTATGGATAATAGGACCGAAGGTATATATCGGTTTCGGGGTATCCGGGGACAGGGCATCATACACGATTTCAACCGCCCGCCGCACCCCCATACAGAATCCGAGAGTTTCCGCCCGCACCAGATTACGCATGTTTTCCATATCAGTCCCCTGCTCTACTCCAGAAGATCCACTGTCTCCGCAGCCTTTACAAATAACAGCGGCGGGAAATCATCGAATCTGCTCAGTTCCCGTGTAAAAAACACCTTGTCCAGGGAGAACAACCGGGCGATACCCCCGGCCCGCGTTCCCGGCATACCGATGAGGATCAGGGAAGAGTCTTTTGAAATATTCCGTATGGTGTCATGTATCGACTCTTCGTCTGCAGGAACCAGGATAACCTCTCCGCCCAGGCGGGCACCGCGCATCAGTTCCTGTATTTCCTGTTCTGCCGCAGTTCGATCCTCGTTCGGCATCAGTTTCCGTATGAACCTGATGTCATACTTCTCACGGCCGGCGATCTGTTCACTCTGATTGATGATGAAAGCCAGGAGTGCCATAAGATTGCCGTTTTCCTCTCCTTTCCACCACACATCGATTCTCTTAATGTCCGGATTGGATTCCCAGCCGTGTCTGTACAGGAGGACATTCTTTTTCAGTTCGATAAGTTCCCCAATGAGAGCGATCAGGTTCACCCGTGAATCTATGGGCAGAATCACCGAATTCATCTGAAAACCGCCGGGAGCCGCCGCCTGGGCAATCGAAAGGATAGTCTGATTAAAATCCTCCCCTGAAGAAAGGACAATTCTTGCATTATCCGGAACGGGGAAGAGGGGAGCTTCCACTTTTTTGGGTTTCAGCACATTGACCATGGTGATTCCCTTGTAGTCCGCAATCTTTATCCCCATTTCCAGGGTACGCTGTGATTCCTCCGGCCTGTCGGCAAAACAGAAAACTCCCACGACAGGCCGCCAGTTCTTGGATCCCTGGATGATGGTACGCATCTTTTTAAATCCCCAGTTAAGTACTGAAAACACAACACCCCACCACACGCCTTCCAGCTTACCGCTGGACCGGTACTTGAGGAGAAGATAAAAAAGAATGAACTGGGAAGCGATAATCCCGATCCCGATATAGGGATTGAACAGGGCGATGACTACCATACAGATGACAAATCCGTAGAGGGATATGGCCCAGTGCCCCTTTGAAGTGGGCCGGAAACTGGGATTGCCGCTCACCCTCTCCAGAAACGCAGATAGATTTACCCAGCCGTACACAGAGAGAAAACAGATACCCACGATAAGGGAGGCAGAGGTGACATCCCCGGCCCATATCACAGGCAGGACGACGCAGAAGGCCGCAACCGTCGCCCACCGGGGTTCCTTGCCCCCCCTTTTAAAGTCCAGACGAAGGAAAGAGAGAAATCCCGGGAGAATTTTGTCCCGTGCAAGGGCCTGGGCCGTACGTGGAGAAGTCATGAAATACGAAAGAGCGGAAGAACCGGTAGCAAAAAGGATCCCCAGCAGGAGGATAACCGGGATAACCGGCGCCTCGGCAAACACATCAACCGATGTCGGGATCTGGCCGTCCTTCATCTGCAGTAATTCCGGGCGAATAAATCCAAAAACGATAGTTACCCCGATATACACTACCGCTGTAATGCCGATGGCAGTGAAGGTTCCCTTTGAAAGGGACTTCCTCGTGTCCTTGAGCTGACCACTCATCCCGACCCCGGCATCGATACCGGTTACAGCCGGGAAAAATGCTGCAAAAGCGCCCCAGAAGCCGAGGGAAAGCCCCCCCCCGGTGAGATTGGGAGATTTCATGAAAATGGGTATCCCTCCGCTTTCGAAGCCGAACAACGGAGATCCGAGAATAGCCAGGACGCTCAGCGCAAGGATTACGAAGATTACCATCTGGATGTTCACGATAAAATCGGCACCGGCAAGGCCGGCAATAAATGCTACCACCGCTATAACCGTCGCGATAATCTGTTTCTGCATGAGGACCGAGAGTTCCGCATGTTCTGCAATGGCACTAAAAAACGGCATATTGAACAGAATCTTCTGAAGAGGATCGGCAAATCCGATGCAATAGAACCCGATGGAAGCTGCCTGGGCCAGAAAGAGCTGAATCCCGATAGACCCGCCGAAGGCTTTGCCCAACGACCGTTTCGCTACCGCATACATGCCGCCGGCGCCTATCCTCTCCAGGTTGGTTGCACAGTCCGCGATGGAGAAAGCCGTAGCCAGGGTGGCCGTGTTGGCCAGGATAACGATGATTACCATGTTCCACATGCCCATGGCTCCTACCAGCAACGGGAGGATGAGAAAGAGGACAGCTCCCAGGATCGCTTCGAAAGAAGGAACGAATACACCGGAAAAGGTACCCAACATTTTCATGTAACTCTCCTGATTTTAATTCGACTTAGCTTACCTGCGAAATACCTCTTGTACAAGGATGAAAACACGCAAAGTTGACCGGCCTTTTTACCCATACATTCTGTGGAGGCAAGGGTGCGTTAAGCTGCCCTCACGGTTCCTGCTGCTTAGCAACCTTGACCGGCCTTTTTACCCCCTGCTTGTGGAGGCTACTTTGCGTTGAACTGCCCCCACGG
>JAJSAL010000057.1 GCA_024274705.1 Spirochaetota bacterium | reverse complement strand
GTCGAGGCAGCGTTTTGCCTGCGGCTTCCTTCAGATTCAGGGTCACCCCTGACACCCTTGCCGTCCAGCTAACAGTTCCCCTTGCCGGGCCTGTAGAGGACTTTCACCTCCAAGTAGGTGCGCCCCTGCCGGGCGCACATAGAAAAGCCCTTCTGTACCGGACAGAAGGGCTTGTTGTTTCTATCGAAACAGTCTTTATGCAAGCAGTTCCAGAGCAGCGTCTGCTGCAGATGCTGCATCAGGGGCGTATGTATCCGCACCTATACTCTTGCAATAACTGTCGGTTACAGGAGCGCCGCCGACCATGATCTTCACCTGATCACGTAGTCCTGCTTCTTCAGCAGCTTTTACGATATTCTCCATCTCCGTCATCGTTGTTGTCAGAAGAGCTGAACAGGCAATGACTTTTGCACCCTCGGTTTTTACTGATTCGATGAACTTTTCCGCCGGCACGTCGATGCCGAGATCCACTACTTCCATGCCCTTTCCTTCAAGCATGATCTTCACCAGGTTTTTCCCGATGTCGTGAAGGTCACCTTTTACGGTTCCCAGCACAACTTTACCTTTCGAAATGTACTCCCCTTCTGCAAGAAGCGGTTTCAATATCTCGATACCGGTATTCATCGCCCGTGCAGCAATGAGAACTTCCGGTACATATACTTCGTTCTTTTTGAATTTCTCTCCGATGATTCCCATGCCGTGCATCAGGCCGTCGTTGAGTACGGTTTTTGCATCGAGTCCTTCATCTATGGCTTTTTGACAAAGCTCTTTAACTACGTTCGCCTTTCCCTTTTGAAGAAGTTCAGAGATTTCGTTCAGAATGCTCATGTGTTCCCTCCATGTGTATATATTGAATCCGGTCAAACCGGATTACATCCTCAGCTTATCTCCAGCTGTTTTGTTCTTCCCATAGATTCCCGGTATTTTCCCGGACTCATACCTACCATTTTTTTAAATACCTTGGAAAAATAACTCTGATCCTCGTATCCGCAGAGAAACGCAACATCGACTAATGACACTGCATCGTCCAAGAGCAGTTTCTTACTGTTCTGTATGCGTACCTGGTTCAGGTAGGTGTTGAAATTGCCCTTCATCTCGTCTTTAAAAATCTTGCTGAAATACGAAGGACTGATATGTGCGTTACCCGCAACATCAGACAGGGATATTTTATTCATGTAATTCTTTTTTACATAATCCAGAGTCTTGTATATCACGTCCACATGTTTCACATCAGTCAGGTTGAATACACAGTCGCTGAACCTGTTCATGATGCGGGAAAGCCAGGTAGCCAGCTGCTCAACAGAAGTAAAACTGTGTATCTCCCTAAGATACTTGTAATTCATGCCGAATATTTCATCGATTTCCGCGCCGCCTTCCAAAGCTGCCCTGGACAAAAGGACCACCAGTTCTAAAACCCTGGCTTTTATAACCTCAAATTTCCCATCACTGGAAAAAAATACATGCCCAAGTATCTCGTTTAACGTTTTACGCGCGCCGGCTTTGTCCCCTCTGGAAATCATGAACAGGAGTTCCCGCTCCTTCTCCAAAGGATAATGTACATTCTCATTCTCCTCGCCTCCCATGGAAGTGAAGAGGTATATGTTGTCGGATATTGTTGCCTGTTCTGCGGATTGTTCGAGAATTTCCTGATCATTCACAGATTCGGATTCTGTTATATATCTGCTTATGACCATGAGGAGGTCCGCAAGGCTGGCCATCCTGGAGGGATGAACATACCGTATGTCCTTCACAAAGGAACGAATTGTCTGGACATCCTCATCGGAAATCTGATATTTATGGACGATGGTTTCCCGGACGAAGTCGTCATGTTCTGTTAGTACTACCGGCCCGCCGATGAAACCTCCCTGCATGATCCCGTCAACAATGATCGGTGCAGCCCAATGAGCAAATCCCACGGGGCAGAAAAAAATGTCCTTCCCTCCCAGCCGTTCTGCCTGGTAATTACCGTAAAGATACACACTGGAACAGGAAAATTCTTCTTTCAGGTATGTCTGCAGCTGTCTGCAGCCCTTACAGGTCTGTCTGTGGGATGAACTAGTAAAGATTACGCCGCCCTTTGCGTCAATGATAGAACAATCCACCCCGGTGGAGAGGCTGTAATCCTGGGCGAATTTTACGGCGCTCTTTACATCGAACAGGAGATCTTTTTGTGCTGCAGTGAAATCAATCTTTTCTATTTTAAACCCTACCTTTATCAGTTCCACTCAACCTACAGCCTTTCTACTATTGTAGCAATCGGGTATTTCATGAAATAAAAACAGAAAGTTCAGCATAACTGTAAGAGAAACGGCTGTATTGTGATATATTCTCAATTTTGGTATTTTTTACCACTACCATCCGGTTGCAACTCCATAAGCAGGAACTATTTACCTGAATCGCCGTTGAGGGGGTACATCTGAATAAACATTAATTGAACAGCGATACTTATCATGTGGGAGAACATCCTGTCTATTATTTTTCTCTTACCGTTGATATGATGGTCTGCGTTGATCCGGGCTCTCCGTTCGTCTCTGCTTTAACACGTCACCTTGTTACTACGAACTGTGTTTTAAAAAAACCCGTTGTAATGTAATAATAATTACAACGGGTTAAAATAGCGGCGAAGGGACTTGAACCCCTGACCTAACGGATATGAGCCGTTTGCTCTACCGACTGAGCTACACCGCCGTATTCAATCGAGGGCAAACTATAGCAACGAACCGGAAATCTGTCAATAAAGGGAGATCGGCATGCCACATACCTGCAGTCACACGGTCCGGTCATATGAACTGGACGGTAACCGTCACGTCAACAACGCAACATATTTAAATTTTCTTGAATACGGCCGTGTCACGTTTCTCAATGATATCGGATTCGATTATCAGCGCCTGGTTTCCCAGGGGTACGCCCTGTATCTGACTCGCATCTGTATCGATTACAAGGCACCAGCAACCCTGGGGGACGTACTGATCATTAAAACAGTACCGGTCAAGAAAAAACTGACAAGCGGTGTATTCAGGCAAATCATAGAATGCGAAGGCTCCACCGTTGTGGAAGCCGAAGTATACTGGGTGTGTGTTGATAACAAGGGTAAACCGTCCAGGCTGCCTGAAGAATTCAATCTCCCCAGTCTCGAACCTGTTAAACCACATACTTGAGTTTGTATTCTAAATTAGCTATCCTACAACAGGAAACAACATGATAGAGTACATCAGGTTCAAAACCAACTACTATAAAAAAGTCAAACTGAATATCAATTCGAAAGCCGGTTTCAACGACCTTCTTGCAACGCTTAATCAAATCGAAATCAACGGGACCAAAGTGATGAGCGAACATATCACCTATGCCGTCCTTGAATTGCTGAATAATTCCTTAAGGGCCCACCGTGAGAAGGGAATCGGTAAACCGATTACAACTCACTTCACCATCAAAGACAACACCCTCTCCATTTTTATTCAGGACTGGGGCGGTGGATTTGATCCTTCAGGATTACCTTATGATATCAAAGAAGACCCGAACCAGATCGATATGCATGACGATGATTTCCAGACATACCGGGAACAGCATGACTACAAACGGTTTGGAATCGGTATTCTTATTGTAAAAAAAACCTTTGATACGTTCAAACTATATTTTATTGATAATAAAGGGGATCCTGCATCCTGGGAGTCAGGAAGAACCGCAGGGACCTGCATAGAACTGGAGATAGGAACAAATGGGAACTGAAGATATTCGGAGATCGCAGACGAGAAAACAGGGTTATGCAAAAGTGCTGTTTATCCAGGAGAGTGTTCCCGGTTATCTTCGTGATTTCAACTCGGAAGGGATGAAAATAGAGCTCCTCGAACCGGTGGCGTGGAAGACAGGTGACAAAAAGAAAGCAGCAATTATCCCTCAGGAAGAGATTGGTATCGGGAAAATTGCAGGTACCCTGGAGATAAGGTGGCAACGCAAAGAAGATTTTTACTTCTCCATGGGTTGTAGAATCATCAGTGTGAAAGACGCCTCTTCACAGAACAATTACAAAAAACTGCTGAAATACTTCAAATCTCTGGAGGATGAAGAGCATTAAGTAAACAGGTCTACTTCCGGCGCCGGGGCTCCGCCTTCCCAGATTTCCTCATCCTTATCCGTGTACTGTTTTCCATAGACCAATTCGAAGAGATACTTGAAATCATCTTCCTTCATATCCAGGAAAAGGACTCCGAAAAAATTGACGCCGCCGTTACTGAATTTCCGCATGACCCGGACAGGAATTCTCATTTTTTTATTCCCTAATTCGAAGTTCAGATCTAAATCGGTGTATAGCATCAGGGCACTGGACAGCTCTTTTGAGGAATGGCTGAACAGGAGTCCGGAAGCACTGATATCGATAATTTCAGCCGTATAGTTTACATCCTTCGGTTTCACACCTTTAAAATATCCATTTACCTTCAGGGAATATGCCAGCACTTTTGCAAATTGGTCCATGTATTCAAGGAGTTCAACGTCGAAAGGCTCTTCATTGTCATCCCGGTTCGAAGCATATACATAACCGATGGCGTATTCACGATAGAGAACAGGGCACCAGATCTCTGCGTGTATCCCCTTGTTTTTCTTCTCAGACAGGATAACAGACATCCGGATGGGAATATTCTGCTCCTGGACTCCGCTGCTCAACAGGGCGTTTTCCACATCTTTTTTCGTAATGGATTTTGCCTGGGCTGACGGTTCATCCACGAGAAATCCTTCAACGGTTGAAGGAATAAAAAGGGACCTTCCTAAGTTTGCAATCAGCTTCTCTTCGAACTCTTCCGGTTTTTTCTCCCGAAACATCACAACTCTGTGAGTACTGACAAACTGCCCCACTTTTTCCTTGAATCCGGTAATAAGCTCTGAAATATTGGTACTGTTGAATGTTGTTGAGTATTCGAGAACATCGGCAGCATTGAACTCTTCGGTCTTGGGGAAATCGAGCTCTATTTTTGTTCCCTTCAGGATAAAGCTTACCTTTGATTCGGCAGGCGGTGAAACCCGGATGTACTTCCTCTGAAGGTTCTTATAAATTCCTTCCGGATAATTCAGTTGAAGTTTTTCGTCCTGGACGTACCGGACTTCGGTGGAAAAAGTCATGAAATGTCCATAATATGAAAAAAAAACGCTCACCGGATCACCTGGAGAAAAATCTTCCCACAAAGTGTCCTCAGATTCAATAGTCACTTTATCATCATCGTATCCCGTTATGAGCGCCTGATATTCCCGTTTATGTCCGTATAGGGTTACCGGCATCTCTTTTTCTGAAACAGCCTTAAGGATGAATTCTTTCTCTATTCTACCTATCCCAACTCCCATACATTCTCCTCTGTCAATACAACTCCAGCCACCTGTACATGGACGGTTCAAATTTTCCTTCCGGAATATATTCTCTGGAGAGATCGTACATATCTATGTGCATATCCGCAATATACCATGTCTCACCCTGTTTTTCCAGAAACACTTCACCCTCGGCTGTTCCTGTATTTGAAAAAAGACGAATGTTGGCCCAGCCGGTTTCTTCCTCTATGTAAACCGTGCCGATCCTCACCTCCACAGGAATATTACCCGCCGCCAGTGCGGTTTCTACTGTGTGAGCAGTAACCTCTCTCCCGTCGGGAAGGATCTGTTCCGAAAGGACAGTCCCGTTTATCAAGCCATCAAAAAACATCCGGACCCTGGAAAGTACAGCACTCTCGTCAAGACTCATATCCGGAGGTCCCTGAAGTTTGCCTATCTTGAAATCTTCCGGCCACACCGGCTCCAGCAATCCTTCCGGCAGGAGAGCTTCCCTACCCTGAACCAGCAGAATCGGTCTCGATGGCTGAACCTCGGGCTCCTTTCTAGCATTTTCAACCTTCAGTTTCAGGGTTCTATCTTCTCCCGCAGGAATCTCTACGGGTTTCACATCGTTCTGCCTGGTCTGATCAGGGAGGATGGCCGCTCCTCTATTCGATCGTTCCCTGGTGCAGGATGTCAGAAATAACGAGAACATCATGATGAGCGATAATACTGCACACAGTAGACCCTTCATTCATTTCTTTCTACCAAAATGGGAACCCCGTGTAAACCACCACCGGACACATCCATGCTGTGCGGTGGCCAGGTGGACAGAGATTTTCAGAAACGCTATGATACGTGCTCGAATAGTGTGAAAGGAATACATATGGGACTCTCAGCTGCTGAAAAAATACTCTCTCAACACCTTGTAGAAGGAAAACTCCAGGCGGGAAATGAAATCGGGATAAAAATCGATCAGACCCTTACTCAGGATGCAACAGGTACCATGGTATACCTTCAGTTCGAATCTCTTGGGATATCCCGGGTGAAAACGGAACTATCGGTATCGTATGTGGATCACAATACTCTCCAGTCTGATTTCCGCAACATGGATGATCATCTCTACCTTCAGAGTATTGCAAAAAAATACGGTATTTTCTTTTCGAAACCTGGAAACGGCATCTGCCACCAGGTCCATCTTGAACGGTTCGGTATTCCCGGGAAAACGCTGCTGGGATCGGACTCACACACTCCAACCTGCGGTGGGCTGGGAATGGTAGCCATTGGTGCCGGCGGCCTCGATGTTGCCGGGGCTCTTGCAGGGGCCCCGTTTTACCTCACCTGTCCGGAAATTATCGGAGTTCATCTTTCGGGGAACTTGAAGCCGATGTGCAGCGCCAAAGATATTATCCTCACGATCCTGGGCATGGAAACGGTAAAAGGGGGGATTGGAAAAATCTATGAGTATTTCGGCTCCGGAGTAGCCGGATTATCTGTTCCGGAACGGTCAACCATCACAAACATGGGAGCCGAGCTGGGAGCCACCACTTCGATATTTCCTTCCGATTCAGTTACCCGTGATTTTTTTGCACTCCAGAAACGGCAGGGGTGGCAGGAACTCATGAAAGATGACGATGCATCCTTTGCAAGGATCATCGAAATCGACCTTGATAGAATCGAGCCCATGTGCGCACAACCCCATATGCCGGATAACGTCGTTCCTGTTCGGAAACTTGAAGGAAAAAAAGTGGATCAGGTGTCCATTGGATCGTGTACCAATTCCTCTATCAACGACTTAGGTATCGCGGCGGATATCCTCGGGGGAAACCCTGTTGCAGAACATCTATCCTTAAGCGTTTCCCCGGGCTCCCTGCAGGTACTGAAAAGCACAATGGCTGCGGGTATCTTGCAGATTTTCGTGCAGAGCGGCACCCGTATTTTGGAAAACGCCTGCGGACCCTGCATAGGAATGGGATTCGCCCCTTCCTCCCGGGGCGTGGCCTTAAGAACCTTCAACCGGAATTTCAAGGGCCGAAGCGGCACTCCGGATGCAGAGGTATATCTTGTTTCACCGGAAACTGCAGCTGCATCAGCCCTGGCGGGTGTTATTACCGATCCCAGGAGAACTTCGATAAAACAGGTAAAGAACTACAACCGGTTCGTCCTGCCTGACGCGACCATGATCATCCCGCCGGCTTCGGAAGAGGAATCAGCGCATGTGACCATCGTTCGCGGGCCGAATATCCAGCCGTGCCCCAGGGGAAGGACTCTGGAAGAGACCCTGGAAACACGGGTGCTTCTTAAAACGGAAGATAATATAACCACGGATCACATCATGCCTGCCGGCGCGAGAATACTGCCCCTCCGGTCAAACATACCGGAGATTGCCAAACACGTGTTCGAATCCGTTGATCCATCATTTTACGGGAGAGCCATGGAGGCCGGAACAGGAGTTATTATAGGCGGAGAGAATTACGGCCAGGGATCATCCAGGGAGCATGCAGCACTGGCTCCGATGTATCTCGGGATACGGGTAGTAATCGCTAAAAGTTTTGCCAGGATTCATAAAGCGAATCTCATTAATGTTGGTATTCTTCCCCTGGTTTTCAAGGATCCAGGGGATTATGACCAGATCCATCAGGATGATCCTGTGGCTTTTCCCGGATTGAAGCATGAACTGATCGCAGGCAGCACCATTACCATGGAACAGAAGAAAACCCGGAAAGTCTTCACTCTCATCCACGATCTCGAACAGAGGTCTGTCGACCTGGTCCTGGCCGGAGGAAGACTGCAGTTCATCAGAATGCGGACGGAGTAAAGGGGTGGGTCTCCAGACGAAGATAACCGATCATCTCCAAAACGATTACACAGAACCTATCCGGGACCCGATCTGGGGTAATATTCACCTCTCGGATGGACTGAAGCGGATCGTCAACACTCCTGAAGTACAGAAACTGAGCCGTATCAAACAGCTCGGTCCTGCCTTCCTGGTGTATCCCGGTGCAACCCATTCCCGCCTTAATCATAGTTTTGGTGTGTTTCATCTCGGCAGACGGATGATAACTGCATTGTTAGGCCACATGGATACTCCGGATTTTACCCTGGAAGGCGTAAAAGCGTTCCTGTGTGCCGCCCTTCTTCACGATCTTGGTCATTTCCCTTTCGCACATTCCTTAAAAGACCTTCCTCTGAAAGAGCACGAGATTCTTACCGGGGAAATCATCCTTTCATCTTCGTTGAAAAGGCTGATCCTCCTCGACGGAACCGACCCCTATACGGTTGCATCTATAATAGACGAGCATCTCCCTGCCCGGGGAAACCAGGAAGTACTCTTTTTTCGCAGGCTCCTCTCGGGTGTACTGGACCCTGACAAGCTGGATTACCTGAGCAGGGATGCCTACTTTTGCGGCGTTCCTTACGGTTTTCAGGATTTCGATTTCATAGCCGATCAGATCGTTCCTCACGCCGAATACGGTCTTGCGGTTCGTGAAAGCGGGGTTACAGCCGTTGAAAACGTTCTCTTCTCCAAATACCTAATGTACCGTTCCGTGTACTGGCATAAAACCGTGAGGATAGCGACATCGATGATTAAAAAGGCCATCATTCTTGGTATTACCCACGGTACGGTGAAACCGGAAGAACTGTACAGTCTGGATGATGAAGAGTTTTTCCGGCTCTTTTCCCATCAAAAGGAGCCTTACTTTCAGCTTATATCAAGAACTTCATCGAGAACCCTGTATAAATCGGTCTTTGAAGAAAGCTTTGATGAAACCCGAGGTTCTCATGGCGAACTTTCCGATCTTTCCGTCAGGATGAAGCGGGAAGCTGAGATTGCCGGGCTCCTATCACGGGAAACAGGGAGACCGGTAACAGAAGACCAGGTGATCATTGACATCCCGGAACCCATTTCTTTTGAAATCGACCTGCCTATCCTTATTCATAATGACTTCACCCAGTACAGGAATGCCGGTTCCGTTTTTACAGAACCGGTTATTACAGGTTTTCAGGACTCAATCCGTAAACTACGGCTCATCGTCCCCGGGGAACTCTCCGGAATTCCAATCCCCTGGGGCGAACTCTTTCCATAACAACCGGTACACCAAACTCTTACTTGAAAGAATGATGATACTGGAATACATTATATTTACAACAGAGCAAAAAAACATATGGCTAAATCTAAATTAATTCGAGAAAGGATCAGACGGGTACGGGTCCTGTTCAAAGAACTGGGATACGATCTCTTTGACGGAGAACTGTTCGAAGAGAGCTATTCCTCCGGTTTTTCTGATAAACGGGGATTTCATTCCGGGTTCTTCATAGACAACGACAGCAGATTTCTTGAACTCGTTTTTACATTTTCATTTTCCCGAAGGCTGGGTGCATTTATTCAAAACAAGCTCGAGGAAATGCTCCTGGTGTGTTATGAGTACGGCTGTTATCTCAATATCCAGAGGGACGAGGAATCGATAGAATTCTCCGTTTTTTCAAAAATCTATTACGCCGGTCTCAATTATTTTTCTCTGAAAGAGACCCTTGTTGATTTCAAGGAATGCGTGGAGACCTTAAAGGGGATTATCAGTCTTCAGGGAGAAACTCATGAGGATACATAATCTCATGGAAGAAATCGTACTTCACATCGTGAATGAGATGTGCGATGAAAAAGCACAGTGCGGGGACAGTACAAACGGTACCTCCGAGTTGTGCCGTTTCGACATTGCCTGTTTTGTGCTCAACCGAATTCCTCCTATGTACGTTACTTCCGGAAGAGGGTTGGCTCATGCGGAAATTTCGATGAAAGATCATCAGCTGGTGACGGATATCACCTCCCTTGCCAATGAAGGTCTCCGGCGGGTAAATGTATGCCAGAGGCCCTACTATGCCGGGGGAATCTCCGAAAAAATCCATGAAGAAAAAGGTCCTTTTTTCAATTTTCCGGCGATAAAAGGAAGACTGTTTTACGGAGACACATTCGAGCCTGTACAGGATGTGGAGATATCCCTGTTCATGGATAACAAGCTTGTCGAAATGGCGAACAGCAGGTGGCAGAACCCCTATTACATCAGTGAAGGGGCGCCAGGTACTTTCACCTTCTGGGCAGCCCCGATGAGAGCACAAAAAAACCAGCAGAGCAAGGTGTTCCATTTCCAGCTCACAACGCCGGAAAACGAATATGACGGCCTTAATCACTTTTTCGAGATAAGCTGTGAAACGGAAGAACATGCAGCGGAATCTGTTGCACTTCCACAAGCGTATACCATCGAAGACCTGTATCTTTTTCCTAAAGGGTAATGGGGACACCTGTCCCTTCTTCCTCAGAAGGTTTCAGAATAAATCTGTACATCCTGGATGCGGCCCGGTACCGTATCCTCGAGGAAGAGAAGGACTTTATTCATCACCTTCTCCCCAAGCTGTTTCGAGTTTGATACATAGGCCCCGCCTATCTGGGTAAATGAACGTGAGTCCTGCAGGTCCACTTCTGCAACGGAGAGTTTGTATTTTTTATGGATCCGGTCCTTGATCGAAACTACCAGGCGCCGTTTTTCTTTAATGGAAACCATTTCCGGCAGCTCGATGATCACCTGAATCATTGAGACAACCACAACAAATCAGATTCCTTCTTCGAAAAGATCCTCGAAATCATCCAGCTGCAGGTCCACCATTCCCTTGCCTTCCTCTACAGCAGTCCTGTCTTTCATCGGCAGGTATACCTCGTTGTAGAGCTTTGACAGTTTGAATACGTCATCATCGCTGTACCGGTCTGGAACACGGACTTCCAGGTTGTAGGAGGGTTCCTCGAATCCCCGGCGCATGACGTGAATCGGGTCGGATACGGTAATGGCGAAATGAGGGCTGTAGTACACCAGGAACACGATTACCAGTACGATAATGATGATAAAAAAGACAATATTATCCTTTGCCTGAAATTTCTGCAGTTCCCTCATATCAAAGTAAACTTCCAGGTCGCCTATCTGAACATATTTGTATTCCCCCGGCCCAAAGAGTGCGTTGAAGTCCCGGTTATTCATCGCTGAATACACGGTTTCTCCTGATTTTCTGATCAGCAGGATAGACGGGTCGATAGTCCGGATAGTTTCAAGTGAAAGATCTGATCCTTTCAGACTCGCATCTATCAATTCTGCCGTATTCAGGTGCTGTTCATCATATTTCTGTTCAATCGAAGGCAGCCCCAGGGGAGCGGCAAAAATCGTAATCAGGAAAAGGCTGAACACAAACACAGAAATACAGATTGACGTTACTTTGGCTACATGCCTTTGGGCCATAACACTGTCAGCATATTTTATCTGCTTGAAAACCTTGAGAACCCTGAGCAGCCGCAGGATACGGGCTATACGTATGGCTTTGATTACCTTGAGTACGTTGAGCATTCCGCCCAGCCCGAGAAAAGAACCGCCGGCGATGATGGAGAGTGTTGCCGGCCCTGAGTTCAACATGAGCAGCGGAACAGAAGCGATCAGGTCGACCCATCCCCTTCGCTTCGTCATATACTCTTTTACCTTCCCATCGAGGAGAGCATAGAACAGGCGAACCAGGAACTCGATGGTAAAAATCAGATCAAAGGCAAACCCGGTAAAGACCATGATCCTGCGGACATTCCATTTCCAGTCGATAAGGAGAGCAAAATCTTCGAGAAAGGTCTGCACAAGAACGAGGAGTATAGCTATAACAATAAAATTTTCAAAAAACACAGCAGTTTTAGATCTCATACTTTCCCCTTCTACCAACCATTCTCAGCGGCAATTTTATAGAATTCGTCAAGCATTTTAACATCGAATCCATAAAATTTATAATTTCGTCTTGCAATACTGAACCAGCTCTTGTCAGCGGTATCCGCCCCGCGATCGATTTTCTGACCTGGGTTATAGTTTCTGCACCGGGCTGAGAAAAGCGCCGATATCCTGGCGGTTGCCTCGATGGACCTGTTTTCATTGAAAGAAACATTGCTGTTTACCGCACTAAGCAGGATCTCGTCAGGTAACACTGCCAGATTTTTCTGCAACGCCTGGAACACTTTATCTGCAAATTGTGATTGTACACCCCCGGGAGAGCTATCCTGCTGTCCCGGTGAGGGTCCGGCACTCAAAAGATGGATCGACGGGCTCAACAGTATAGAAGTGGAAATCATGTTCTTCAGCTCTTCCCTGCTCATCTTCAGACGCTGCACCTTTACAAGCTCAAAATGAACATATTCTTTCCTTGCGAACACCTGATCGATGTATCGATCGTGTATGTTGAACATCAGCGTTAAGAACGGCCCCGTGAAGGCCCTTCTTGCCTCCGGTTTTTCAAGAAGTTTGGTGAGAAACTGATGGATCTCCTCTTTTATCTGATCATAGGACCAATTCTGCTGCCTCAGGAAAGGTATGAATGATAGATCGATCTTGTCCCCCAGGATTGTCTTAAGGGCAGGCATCAAGGATCTATCGATTTCGGTGTATAAAGCCTGGCACAGCATATTCCATATCTGTTCCCAGTTTTTCCCGGGGAAAAAGGCGGGCGAAGATAGGGTCGGATAGAGCTGTCGTGCATTTTTCAGAAGAAACTGGAGAATCTGTTCTTCCTTCTGCAAGGGCGAGAGTCCGGATAATGTTGGATTTGACAGCAATCGGGCGATAAATCCGGTAGCTTTTTGATTTTCAGCGTTCATCTCTTTTTATTTCGGCAACATGCTTTTTATTCATGAATTGAAACGTAAAAAGCTGACACTTGTGTGATAATATATAGAGAACGTATAGTAATGAGCAAGAAAATACACCGGGAAACCATACAAAAACACCTGAGGAGCAGTACAAAGAGACTCCTACTCCCCCTCATGTTCCTGTTAATCAACTGGATTTCATGGACGGAAGAGCCTTATGTCCCGGGTACGGAAGCGCCTGCAAGCCTGTTTGACGCAAAAATAGGAGACGCCGATGTAAGCCTTAAGGCGGAAGGTTCCTGGGACCTTTTTCTGACCGGGTCAATAGGATATAAATTCTCCGGTAATGGTGAAAAAGCCGAAAAATACACGTTTCCGGGATTCGAACAAACCGTCCCTTTCAAGCAGGTTCCCAACCTCTCCCTCTCGCTTCTCCTGATGAACCGTTATTTTTTCGAAACATCCATTATATCCAACCCGGAAAATGATTATACACCCATGCTGGACACCTACCTCTTCGGATACAACGGACAGGAAGGGGAGTTTCTCCAGTCCGTGAGGATCGGGAATACCCAGGTCAATATGGGAGATTATTCCCTTGTAAGCGTTCCGGAAGCACCGAAAGAGTCTCTCGGTGCTTCCGCACGGTTTACAAGCGGTTCTTCCGAGCATGAGGTGCTTCTCCGGTATGAACCGGCGGAACAACAGAAAAAGAGTTACCTCGGAAGTTCCGAACTCATTGAAGAGTTTATCGAGCCGATGGAATATGTGAAAGGCACCTATTTCATCCTTCCCGACGCTGACGTTGAACAGCTGGAGATCCTGATCGAGGACCCTGAAGGATTATTTTCAGGAAGCGACGGACGTTATTACCGGGCTGTGGTCCCGGAGGACCTGGTCAGTTCTCCCCTCCGGGGGACGGTCTCACTGAAGCGAAAGGTCCGGTCCAGAATTCTGGTCTACTATACAAAAGGAGGAATCCCGGTAGGAAGCACTTCCCTGGGAAGGGATGCCCTTTCCGGTGTCGATACCGGGGACCCCGGGGATCCCGATGACGACCTCATAGACCCCGAAGCGGAACTGGAACACTTCTCCTTCGGTGAACTATTCTCCTGGGGTACAGGGACCTACATGGGCCGAAAGGTATCTGACCTGGACATCTCTGTCGGGAACAGAACCTTCCTTCTCCTTCATGATCCGGGCTTCTTTTCTCCCTTTGAACATGCCGGGTACTACGCGCTGTCTAGGTCTCCCCGGGAAAACAGGGACATCCGGGTCACCATTGCGGCCAAGGGAGGCCGGGATCAGTATGTCCTGGATATCTCCTCCCAGCTCGTACCCGGAAAAGCGGTGGTCGCCCTGGTAGCGAACGATGATGACAGCCGGGACCCGCGAAACCGGTATCCCCTGGCTTCCATGTATCCCGCTTTATACGGACCCCGGGGATACACCCAACCCGGGGAAGCAGATGCCTGGGTTCAGGTTACGATGACAATTCCCTCTGAATCGTATACCCTGGAGGACAGGGTAATCGAAGGTTCGGAAACGGTACTGGTAAACGGCAGTAAGACGACTCTCTATACTATCGATTACGCAACGGGCATGCTTCAATTCTACATGTATATTCACCCTAATGACAGGGTCGATATCTTTTACAGCACTTCATCGGAAATACGGGGGGGAAACCTGCTGTTTGGACAGGGAAACCGGTTTACCATTTCCCCTGCACTTTCCGCTGAAATAGGCTCCCTCGTGGACTGGGACGTGTTGGGAGGCACCTATACGACTTCCCTGTGGGAACGCCCCGGAAGGGTGCTTGTTTCCGGAGGCCTGGATTATGCCGGGGACAACTTCTCCGTAGCCGTCGACGCAGGAGTTTCCATCACTACACCGGACACTACCGGGGTGTACCGTGCACTGGGCTTAGATGAGAGCATATACACCTTATCCATGTACCAGGGCAGTGTGTTCCCCGCATCTCCACCGGAAATACCCCTTTCGGGGAGGCAATTAGAACCGGGGAACCGGGGAACTCTCTATTTCAGGGACTATCACAATTATTCAGTTCTCGGTAGCGGAGTGCTCATGCCCTATACATGGACAGAGATTCCGGAAAGTCAAACTGCAGACTTAAGTAGCGGCGAACCCGCCGGACCGTATACAGTACGGGCGGCACCAGGAGAAACAATTACGGGTGAAGTTCTGGCCATGGACTTTTCCATGAGCAATACCTCCTTCTGGGTCGGCTCCCAGGTGCCGCTGAATCTGTACGATGAATCCCCGGATCTTACCAGTTGTACGGCCCTCTCTTTTTCCTGGAAAACAGAGGGAGAAGAACAGGCATTCGAAGATCTGGAATTCTACCTCAAGATCGGCAGCCTGGGGGAAGATCTCGATTCCGACGGCACCCTGGACAGGGAAACCTCGGCAACCTCTCAGGGATTCCCCTTCGATGACGCGGCATCCGGTAAAACGCTTCTTATCGGCGGAGGACCGCGGGGAGAGGGGAACGGTGTTCTTGACTCTGAAGATTTAAACGGCAACGGCGTCCTGGACAGAGATATCGATGCCCTTCTCGTTACTGCGGGGCCATACTCCCTGCCGGTTCCCCGGGAAAGCTGGAAAACCGCCGTTGTCCAGTTTACCGAAAATGAGCGGCGAAGATTAACAAACACGGAGAGTGTGCGAATCCTTATCGTGAACAATGGTTCGGGAGATGCCCAGGGAAAGCTCCTCATAAGCGGAATCTCCTTTACCGGAACAGATTTCTCGGTGGATCCTGTGGAAGCCGGTTCGGTAACCGCCAGGCAGGTTTCCAACGAAGAGGCCCTCCACCCCCCGGGTACTGATTCGGCGTTAAACCTCCTCTATCCGGAAACCGCCTCACTGTTTCATTCGGAAGGGGACGAAGGGAAGCAGCTCGAAATCAACTGGAACGGCATATCTCCCACCAGGGCCTCTGTATCCGGTTATATCGATCCCCTGCCGGTAGAGCATTACAGGTATCTCAACTTTTATATCCGTACACCCGTTCTATCGGATCCCGGTTCCACCGAGTTCAAACTCAGTGTACTAGGTTCCGACGGCAACGGCCTGCGCCTTTCATTCCCCCTCGCGGAGTATGAGGAATGGCAGAAAATAACGGTCAATATTCCTTCAGCAACCGTCCTGCTGAGTGACCGGGAAATCGGCGGGGCGGAATTGACCATTACGGAAACGGCAGGCATCCTTTCCGGATTTCGGATCTCGGTAACGGGATCGGAATCGGGCAGCCTCTATTTCGACGAGCTCTACCTGGAAGAGTCTGTCATCTCCGCCGGGGTAACATTGGAAAGTTCTCTTGAATACGTGTATCCCTTTCCTCTTTTATTTATCAGGGAAATCCCCGTATTCGGTAACCTAAGCATGAAGCAGGATCTTTCCATATCTTCTCCTCACTATGAAAACGGGTCCTTCGACTCATTTCCCGGTCTCGACATGGCATCCAACCTGGGCTTCGACCTCTTTTTTACCGGGTTCGATCTCCGGTTTGGAATGATCTGGAATTATGAAGAAATATTTCTCTCCGGCGGACATACGATGACCTTCCCCTCCGGGGGCAGTGGTGTTGTATTTATAGACTCCTACGGTGAAAACAATACCTTCCGGGGAAGATCGATTACCAGGTCCAACAGTCTCATTGTCTCTCCCTTTTCCTGGTTTCAGTTCAGATTCGATCAGCAGGCGGGTTATACCTTCCCGCTCCTCACCCAGTCATGGAAGATTGCAGGAGCCCTTTTGTTCCCTTCACTCTTTTCCCTCCGCAGTGTCGGCGAACTCTCTATCGGTTCATCCGGGTATACACCGGAACAGGAGTTTTATACCTTCAACTGGATCAGGGCATATTCGCTGACCCTGCCGCGGTACAACGACACTTCCGCAGACAGAGGAGGTTCCGGTTCTCTCCAGGCGGCAATCCTTACCATTCCCGTGGGTGTCACTCTCGATATATCGGGAGAATTCACCGTGGCAGGCACGGCAGACCGTACCCAGGACAATCGCGGAGCAGGTACCCTTCTGTTTCCCGTTACCCTGGGTACAATTCCAGGGAGAACATGGGAAATAACCCCTGGATATGAACGCACCTACTCCACCCTCTCCTACGGCGCAGATCAGCTCTTGTTAAGGGACGATATAAAGCGGTTTTTCTCCGATTTTTCAAAGCAGCGTTACCTGTATGCATCGATCCCCTTTGTAGAACTTTTTTCCCGGACAACCCCAGAGATGTTTACTTCTTCCATCCCGGATACATCGGAGGCATTATATAATCCCTCTTTTTCGATAGATCTTTCCAGGCCGTATGGTTCGAATATATACGATCTGTTCCTCCCGGCACAGGTGAACTTCACCGTCGGCAGATTTCTTGAAAAAGAGGAGGAGTGGCTCTATGATAAACAGACATACACTACAACGATTCGGGCCACCGCACTGAACCTCTTCGGCAGACTGGGAAGATATTCATGTACTGAAATCTATGAGACAGAAGAGATCAATACCAGTGTTACAATAGATATAGAGCATGATAATAAAGAATCCCGGCTGGCGGTGAAGACGATAGTGCAGAATCTGCTTATTTTCGAAGGAAAAGATGATACCCAGCTTTCACTGGAAAACCGGTTTTCCCGGAACAAGGGGTCACAGAACAGTTTTTCAGAAGAAGCCTGGACTTCGTATACCTGGCGCCGTCCCGGGCTTGCATGGACCCCGAAAATGTTGAGCAGGTTAATTGAATCATCCCCCTATTTCAATCATACTGAACACATAGATCTGAAGGTTACCGGGACAGACAACCCGGAATCCATTACCGGTGTGGAGATTATAGCCGGTCACCGCTCCAGGTTGATTTTTCCCAACCTGGGGGACGTACAGGCCCACATATCGGCAGGTATCGACAGGACAGGTGCCAACGAGGTTATTCTGGGTTTTCAGGGAGGACTGGAAGCACATTTCTCATTTTAATCCGGATCCGGAAATTTGTTAATTTTGATCGATGGTTATATATTTAATAACACGAAGGAGAAAAGGATGAAGAAAAGCTGGAACAAACTGGCCGGAATTATTTTATTCGTGTCGTGTGTCTTTACACCGGTATACAGTCAGGAAGGGGGAGAAGAAAGTGTATCCCCACCTGACAGCGGTTCAGGTGCGTCATTCGGACTGGATCTTGGCATCGGGGTGGAAACGTTCAACGAAGAAATAGATGGGGTTATCACACCGATATCATGGCAGACGGTTTCATTCGCTCCGGAACTTATCTTTGGGAAATTCGGCATAGGTCTCGATCTTACATTGCATTTCAGGTTTACCGGGGGAGAAAATAGTGATGAGTTCGAATTTCGGTCAACCGACTGGGTTCCCGAATCAGGGCGGGACATCCTGCCCCTCTATCTCCCAAAGTTTCAATATGTACGGTGGGGACTCAAAGGTGATCCCATCTACATCAAGCTCGGGTCTATAAACGATGCCCGCCTGGGTAACGGGTTTATCATGGGCGGCTATGCCAATACCGTGTTCCTCCCTGAAAAGAGGCTGTTCGGCCTCAGTTTCGATCTTGACGGTGAACTTTTCAATTTCCCTTATGTTGGAATTGAAACATTCGTAGCCAATCTGGCTGCCTTCGATGTGTTCGGTACACGGGTGTACACCCGGCCCCTCATCTGGATGGATGTTCCGATCATTAAAAATCTGCAGGTGGGATTTACCGTCGCCATGGACAGGGATCCCTATTATCATTTGGAGGACAGGGATTTCAATGGAGACGGCACCCCCGATGAAGGATCTGTTCTCATCCTGGGAGGAGATTTTCTCCAGCCGATTATCCAGAAAAAACTTCTCTCCCTGGCGGTGTTCGGTGATATTGCCTTTGAAAAGAAGCATGTCGGCGGGATGCTGGGATTCGGAGGAAGACTCGTCAAGGTAATCCCATACAGAGGGGAACTGCGGATACTCGGTAAAAATTTCATCCCTGTCTACTTTGATGCTACCTATGACCTCTTCAGACCTCTTAAATACGAAATATTCGCCGGCAGAGGGGAAATTCCCGGTTACGTTGGATGGCTCGCCTCTACGGGGATATCGTTGCTGCAAGATAGTCTCTCCCTGATCTTTACCCTGGACGGACCATTTCAAAAGCCGGCACCTGAAGATGAAACGAATTTCAGCAACTATCCTCACCTGCGGGGAGTGTTTTCCGTAACAGAAGGTCTGCTTCCGGGTATTTTTATGAACGCCAGCTATGATAAGCGGTACCTTCGTGAGTTCAACGATCTCATCGATCCGGAAGGTGCCGTAGTCGGGGCTGAGCTGGGATTCAAATCCGGACCCGCTACTATTGCAATCGTGTACTCCTTGAGGTATAACCCGGCCCTGGAAGGAGATACAAAGTGGGAAGTAACCTCAGGACTTCAGAGTTCCCTGAGCCTCTTCTGAGAAGGAGTATAACATGAAAAAGATAACGATATTCGGGATCATCTGTTTGCTTACCCTGTCCCTGAACCTTTACGGCCAGGATTCTACCGATCCCGCCGCAATCCTGGAGTTTTATGATGATGAGTATGAAATACAGGTTTTTGATTCAGCCGGTTTTCAGCTGGATGAAATCTACTATGGAATAGAACTCGGGCTGGGAGACACGATCAAAACAAACGGGTCTACCGCGGAACTCCGCCTCGACCCGAACGGTTCGATCATCAAGCTCGCTCCCGGAACAGAGTTTATCATAGAAACGCTTCAGGGTCAGAATGACGATGTCAATGGATTCGCCCTCATCACCGGTAAAGTAAGGACCGTTGCCTCACGAACCAGCGGGAATAACAATTACTCTATTCGAACACCATCGGCCGTATGCGGTGTGCGGGGTACCGACTTCGGTCTGGAAGTGATTCCAGGCACCAGGGATGCAGTTGCAGTACTCCAGGGAAGCGTGGAATTCATCAACACGGCAACAGGTGAAAGCCTTACTCTTGCCCCGGGAATGGTAGCCGATGTATTTGCAGACACGTTCCAGGCGGTTACCCTGCCGTTGGACCAGCTTCAGGAAATGTTCCGGGAGATGGATTTCGTACAGCTTAATCCTGCTGATGTACCTGGATACAGTAGTGAGCCTGCAGTTGAAAAGGAGTCCCCTCCGGAGGAACCGGATGGAGAGGAAGCCGTAGAAGAAACGGAAACAGCCGAAGCAGAAGAAACCGTGCCCGAAGCGCCGGAGGCGGCGGAAGCACCGGCGGAGGAGCGGGAGCAGCGCAACATTCTGCAGCCGGTTTTCGACTTTTTAAGCGGCCGGGTCGGCATGGAGATTGGATCCATCACTGCAGACGGGGACACCTACGGCAAGGCAATTATCCAGCCTGTCATAACACTGGGCAAATTCCGCATGGGACTCTATCTTCCCATTATCTACAAGCAGAACATGTTTGATCCCGATGACTGGTACCGTCCGAGGGGAAACAATGAATGGTCCTTTGGTACGGACCATAAGGGTGAAGGTGCCGGTCCAATCCTGAAAGATGTCCTCGCCGATACAGCACTCAAAATCAAGTATATGGAGTACGGGGAACAGAGGGACAGGTTCTTCTTTAAAGTCGGTAATCTCAACAACATGACCATCGGCCACGGAATCCTCATGTACCGGTATGCCAATGACAACGATTTCCCCGCGGTCCGCCGTATTGGAATGAATCTCGGTCTGGATATGGGAACCCTGGGTATTGAAAGTGTGATAAACGACTTTGCGGAACCGGAAATTTTCGGCGCCAGGATATACATCCGTCCTGTTGCAGACAAATATCCCTTTGCCTTCGGTATTTCCATAATCTCAGACATCGATCCAGCCGGCAGTATTGTCACAGATCCTGGCGCTGACACCGAACCCATTAGGTACGGTGATCCTGTATTTTTAGGCAGCAGTTTCGATCTCGACTTCCCCCTTATCGAGAGAGACATGCTTTCCATTGTCCTCTTCGGTGACATCGGTGCCATGGTACCCTATTTCCGTGAAAATTATGGGGATTCAATAAGCGGAGGACTCGCTCTCAACGCCCTTTACACCGGATCCGGTGGGTCCTTTGCCTTGAAGAACTACGGTATTGCAACAGGGCTGTTCGGCAACGTAGCAGCGGCAGACTGGCGCTTAGAATACCGATATTACAACGGAACCTTCCGGGCACCGTTCTTCGGCAGTAACTACGACAGGCTGAGGGGACAGTATGTTATCGACCAGGCCTCCTATTTTGCAGATCCCGAAGCCGCTGAATATCAGGGCCGGACAATGGGTATTTACGGCGCTGTGGGATTCACCATAAAAGAGGTATTCAGCTTTGAAGGCGGCTACTTCTGGCCATGGGAGGTTGGTCCTTCCGGATTTGAACTTTCAGATGAAGATTATCTTCTGCTGAAAGCGTCCCTCAAGCCGGGAGTGATCCCGGTTGTCGGCATAGGGGCTTCTATCTCTTATGAACGGACGGAATTCATACCGACCCTTTTAAACCGGGAAGGAAGCGAGGATCTAACCCTCTTCGACGCCAACACTGTCGTCAAAGGGGAACTCGTATACCCCGCTGCACCTATACTCGATATGGCAGTGATCGTAACAACCAGTGCCGGCTATGATGAAAATGGAAACCTTATTTCCAATCCGGACAACCCTTCTCAGCCCCTTATAAGGCCTTCTGTCAGTTTTGAGACCCGAATCCACTTCTGAGACCAACCAAAATGATTCCCGGAGGATTACCATCCTCCGGGATATCGATGCACAACGGCTGGCAGCAGGCGAGGTTATCGAACGCCCAGCATCCGTAGTCCGTGAATTGCTGGACAATGCGATCGATGCAGGGTGCAGCAATATCGACGTCTATATCGAAGACGGGGGCTTAAAATCGATCCGCGTTATAGATGACGGGAACGGCATAGATTCGGATGACCTTCCCTTAAGTATTCTTCCTCATGCTACATCGAAAATCAGGACAGTAGAGGACCTGTTGAATACCCGGACCCTTGGTTTTCGGGGAGAAGCACTCGCCAGTATCGCAGCCTGTGCACGAATCGAGATAACCAGCAATACATCAGGTCCAAGTGGACCTCACAAACTTATCGCCCGGGACGGCAGACAGCTTTCCATCGTTCCTGCACAGGGTGGTTCGCCTGGAACGAATGTATTCATAACCAACCTTTTTCATTCTGTGCCCGGAAGAAAACGTTTTTTAAAAAGGGCGTCCACCGAAGGATCGCTCTGCAGACAGCAATTCATTGAGAAAGCAATCTCCTTTCCGGATATCGGATTCAAATACTACGTACAGGGTGACATGAAACTCTTTATTCCCACAGGTGATCTTACAAAGCGTATCTACAGCGCTTTCCCCTCCCTTTTTCCAAAGGACTCACTTAGGGAATGCAGAAAGGAGGGTGAACATTATTCTTTTACCATCGTGTCTTCGATCCCCGGATTTCACCGGAGAGACAGAAAGTATATCTACATTTTCGTCAACAATCGCAGGATTCAGGAATATGCCCTGGTCCAGGCTGTCTCCTACGGCTATTCCGATGTTCTCCCCGGCGGGGCCTTCCCCTACGCTTTCGTGTTCCTCGATATCGACCCCACATTGGTGGACTTCAACATTCACCCTGCCAAGAAAGAGGTTCGGTTTAAAAATCTTCCGGAAATCCACCACCGTATTGTCATGGCACTGCGTACGGGGCTGAACGCGGACGGCGCGGGGCGGACAGGGAGACCAACCCCCGGTTTTGCCGGAGGGAAACCAGGAAGCGATAAGGACGAAAGTGATCCTCTTTTCCCGGACGGTGGTTGCGCTCCTGTGTACAAAAAACCGGCAATCACTTCCGACATACTCAAAGATGCTTCGGTACCGCCATGGAGGAGTGGCCACCCCACAACTCCTTCGGAACCGTTTATCTATCACGGCCAGGCTTTTTCCTGCTATCTCATCGCGGAAAAAGGAGACTCCATTTTTCTCATAGATCAGCACGCTGCTCACGAACGGTATCTCTACAACCGTTTTAAAACCCGAAAGGGAGGGATACAGAAACTATTGGTACCTATCCATGTGGAGCTGGAAGAAGAAGAAAGCCTTCAGATGGTGAAGGTGATGGGTGAACTGAATGATCTGGGAATCCGGATGGAGCAGAAAGACAGCACTACCTGGGATATCACCGGCCTGCCCGAAGCCTGGCACCCTGTACTGGATTCTCTTGTCGATGTTCTTACAACCGCCGTGTTTACAGCGGAGGATTTCGAAAAAGAACTCTTTTCCGGCATGGCCTGCCGCAGCGCCGTTAAAGACGGGGATGTCCTGGACGAGACCACGGCAATCGAACTGATCGATTTCGCTTTAACAGAGGATCAGCCCTACTGCCCTCACGGCCGTCCGATTTATACGGTAATAACCAGGGAAGAGCTCAATGCCCTGGTCGGGAGGTAAGGGATGCACGGCTGCTGCCGAACACGTTCGGCATCGGTCACGGGTGGGAACTGAGGTCACTTCCAGGCACAGTGGCCGGTACCGGTACTAATCAGCAAGGAGTTCATCCACCTCCTGCCGCTTCTCGTAATCCGGGTTTTTCTCAAGAAGGGTACGGAGGATCTGTTTTCCATCTTCAACGCGGTTTTCTTTTATGAGGAGTAATCCATACTGGTAGTAGGCGTTCCAGAATGCAGGATCGATACCGATCACTTTCCCCAGGGAATCTGCAGCCTCGGCAAACTGTCCGTTTTTTATATATGCGAGAGAGAGAGTATACCATATCTTCGGATTCGACGGTTCCCTGGTAATTGCCTTCTGATAATGGGTGATGCTGTCATTATACAGGCCTTTTTTCAGATAGATATTGCCGAGATTGTTGTTCACTTCCAGTGAATCGGGGGAGTACTTGTAAGCTTTCAGAAGCTGGGCCAGGGCTTTATCCAGTTCTTCCCGTTCGCTGTAGATGATGCCAAGGTTGATCCGTGGCTTTACATACGACGGATCTTCAGAAATGGCTTTAAGATATGCGCCGACTGCGCCGTCGATATCTCCCAGTTGATACCTGATTTCCCCCAGGGTAAACAGGTACGGTGAGGAATTCGGATCGAGCTGTACTGCTTTTTCAGCATATTCCAAAGCCTTGGTATACTTCTCCTGTCGTGACAAGACCAGGGCAAGGTTATAATTCACTTCCGGAAGATTCGGCCTCAGCACATAGGCTTTCTGAAAGAACGATTCAGCCTCACTGTGTCGATCCAGCTGGAACAGAACCGATCCCGCCTGGATGAGATATGCGGACTGGGATGGATCGATGGACGCAGCTTTTAGATACGCCGTAAGAGCCGCATCGAGATTTCCCTGGTCTTTCCGTATACGGCCGATTTCATAGTAAGCCAGTGAAAAATCAGGATCAACCTGAACCGTTTTCTGAAATGAAGCAAGGGCCGGACCGGGGCTGTTCAGATTGAGCAGTGTCTTCCCGAGCCTGTAGTGGGCTTTGGAAAAATCAGGATTGAGATGGATACAACTCTCATAGGACTGCCGGGCCTCTTCGAACCGTTTTGCATTATACTGTGCATTTGCCAGGTTATAGAGAATCAGGTAATCCTCCGGATTCAGTCGGGCGGCTTCCTTGAATTCCCGTATCGCATTGTCATAGTTCTTGGCTTCCCGGTAGATCTGTCCCAGGGTGTTATGAGGGATCCAGAGATTCGGATTTTTTTCGATAGCCTTGTTCGAGTTAACGATTGCCTGCTGGATGCTGGAGCTGTTTTTATCATCCTCCAGAAAAAAAGATTCCCCTTTTCTGGCGTATGCTTCGCCCTTGTCCGGATCGATTGCGATGGCTTCATCAAAACTGTTCCTTGCTTTCTGATAATTGCCCTTCTGCATCTCCGCAACCCCCTCATCGATGAGTGACCTCACCCGTTCGGTGTTTCTACGCTCCTCCCCGGCCATGGCGTTCAGTTTCTCTTCTTCTGCCTGCCTCTCCTCTTCGGTTTGGGTCCGCTCCGCAGCGATTCGTGTTTCCTGGGTTCTGTCTTCAAAGCTGCTCCCCAGGTCCTGCAGGCTTTTACTCAGTTCATCCTGTTTACTCAATTCCTGTTGGTGGATACGCTCTTCCTTTTCCGATTTAAGGGTAATTATCCTATCCCGAAGGGCCTTCGCCTCATCATCATCAGCATTTTCTATGAGAAGCTTATCCAGCAGGTCCAGGGCCCTGGTGTATTCTTTCCGGTCTGTATACTCCCGGGCAAGACGCAGTGTATTTTCCCTGACAGACTGGGTCTCGATAACGGCAGGGGCCTCCTCCTTGCCTTCCCGGAGACCAAAAAACAACCCAAAGCCGATTGCCGCTGCAGCCACAACAGCCAGGATGATAATGAGTACTCTTTTATCCATAAAACGTTTCCCCTCTTGTTACGTTTTTCTCAGTCACTGATATCCAGATCTTCCTCGTAGTCTTCAATCGTTTCAGAACCTGCAGAGCGGCTGGTTGTATCATCTTGTACGTTCTCCAGTGAATTAAGGACCTGGTTGAGCAGTTCTTCCTGTTTTCTCCGTTCTTCTTCAATCCGTTTCCGCTCTTCTTCCTGCCGCTGCTTTACCTCTTCAATCCGTTTCTGCTCTGCTTCTGCTTCAAGCCGTTCTGCTTCCTCCTGTCTTCTCTGTTCCTCCAGCCGTCCCCGCTCTTCCTCTGCTTTCATCCTCTCTTCCTCTGCAATTCTGCTTGTGAGAAGACTGATAATCTGTTCTATCTCTTTTTTTTGAGGGGCAGACGGCCGTAATGTGATATATCGTATGTAGTCCGACACTGCATCCCTGAACTCCTCCTCCCGCATGCGGGTATTTGCCCGATTGAGATACGCAGCGGAGAAACCTGCATTGGTTTCGATTGCCTTGGAGTACATTTCATCGGCTTTTTCCATGTTTCCCAGCATGAAATAGTTATTTCCCAGGTTAAAGAAATATTTTACTTTTTCCGTCACTGCTACCGGCAGGCCCAGTTCGAGAATCGATACAGCCTTTTCATGCTGACCCAGCTGTTCATAAATAATACCCAGATAGAGGTAGATTTTTTCATTCGAACTCTTTTCAGCCAGAGCTGCTTCCAGCATTACAAGGGCCTCCATGGGTTTGTTTTCCAGAAAAAGCTTCTCACCTTCTTCAAAAAACGATAATGCAGACACACATGGTAAGACGGTAAGAAAGATTACCAGTATCCAGAGAAAAGTTCGCGGAATATCGGTCCTTTTTCTATTCATTAGGTTTGACATGCCCCTTAAAACAAATTAATCTTAATACCTGGAGAACATTATGCCAATACTCTTTCTATTCATTATTATCCTCGGCAGTGGCATAGGTGTTATAACATTTTTCATCATAAAATCTGTTGGAACACCAAGAAAAACCTCTGAACTGAACAAAGCCCTCAAACAGGGAAAGGCTAATGCTGTAATTAAAGCTGCAAAGGCTATAATAGCAAAAGATCCGAGAAACTCCGACGCTCACTACCTCCTGGGCCAAGCATACCTGATGGAACATAAAACAGAGCTGGCGCTGATGGAGTACAAAACGGTCAACCAGATAGGCCGGTTCGGAACATTCTGTCCGGAGAGGGATTTCCGACAGCAAATCGCCGAACTGTATGAGAAATACCGGCAGCCTGAAGAGGCATTGAAAGAGTATCTGCTCCTTATCAAGCTGGAACCACAGGTGTCGAAATTTTACTATAAGGCGGGGGACCTCTTTGAACAGTGGGATAAATCGGAAAAAGCAGAAAACTTTTACCGGAAAGCCATAGAACTGGACCCCAAGTCAGGACCTGCCCACTTTCGCCTCGGTCAAATCCTCCACCATTCGAAAAAGAATGTGGAAGCCAAACGGGAACTGGAAACCGCACTCAAACTTCAGCCGGAAAACTACAAGGCGTATTTCTATATCGGCCGTATCCTGAAGGATAATCATGACTATGTGAATGCCCTTCATATGTTCGAACGTGCTCAGAGGGACCCGGAACAGAAGGTAAAGGCTCTCATAGAGCGGGGAACCTGCTACATGGGGATGAATAACTTTGACTCCGCTATCGGTGAGCTGGAAAGAGCGGTTAAGTTATCCACAGATGAAGGGGCAAATGAAACTCTTTATACACGTTATTTTCTGGCAATGTGTTATGAAAAGACCAGGAAGATAGACAAGGCCATCGACCACTGGGAAAAAATCTATTCCAAAAAGACGTCCTTTAAGGATGTTGCGGAAAAACTCAGCCAGTACCAGGAATTGAGGGACGACGACAGGGTAAAGGACTTTCTTACTGTGTCTATGGAAGAGTTTTATGAAATATGTAAAACCATCACCCAATCGATGGGCTTGAATGTCAGGGATGTTTCCGATATTCCCAACGGCTGTCAAATCCTCGCAGTCGATTCGGACCAGAAGTGGAGGGGCGCAAAAAGGATGCCCCGGCTTATCCGGTTCCTCCGGATTGCTGAACTTATACCGGAAACCAGTGTGCGCTCGATCCACGAAGAAATGAAGAGTATCAGTGTCACACGTGGAATGATCATAGCAAGTGCAAATTTTTAACGAAAAGCACATGAATTCGCTGAAACACGGCCTATCGATCTCTACAATAAAGAAAAATTGCAGGGGCTCCTCAAATCTGTAGATTCTCTCTAAGGCTGTCCTTTGATGAAAATATTATGTATCGCTGACCACAAAGATCCTCTTATCTATTCATCAGGAATCAAGTGCAGATTCGGAGATGTTGATCTCGTGCTCAGTGCCGGCGACCTGGCGATGGAGTACTACTCGTTCATATCCACCATGCTGAATAAACCGATTCTCTTTGTTTTCGGGAATCACTACCTGGAAAGAATTTCACGGTTCAGACCCGAACTCGCCGGATACGGTGAACGCGCATACCCCGGGGAGGTACCCTATGAAACCTATGGGGCTACATATATAGGCGGACGGGTACACACAATAAAAGGGCTTATCATTACCGGCCTGGGAGGTTCCCGGAACTATAACAATGGAATAAATCAGTATTCTGAACTGGGAATGTACGTGAACATACTCAAGCTGATTCCGAAACTCATCTGGAACCGCGTTACCCAGGGCAGGTTTACCGACATTCTCCTGACTCATGCTCCTCCATTCGGATTCAACGATGAGGACGACCCCTGTCACAGGGGCTTCAAGGCGTTTCTCTGGTTCTGCCGGGTGTTCAAACCCCGTTACCTTATCCATGGGCACATCCACCTTTACGACATTAATGCAAGAAGGGAGAGCGTGTATAAAACGACACGTATCGTAAACGCTTATAATTACATTTTTCTGGAAGTGAATACAGACCGGGAATTACTCAAAGGGAAACGGACCTGATAACAGACCTGCCCCCAGGTCATTTGAATAGGTATAGATATAACAATTAGCCAGGCCATCGATCTTCCGCTGATCCGGGATAAGGGCATTCAGCTGTATGCTCCGTTCCGAAGATTTCTGGGATGCAGCAAGAGCCCCGAAATCATTGTAAAGCCACAGGATGTGTTCCGTAAACCTGCTGGAAATACGTATCGAATCCCTTCCGTTGATTTCCAGAAGGGGGAAATCAGATTCCTTTACATTTCCGGGGAATCCTATGTATTCCTCGATCTCCGTCCTCTCTCCGGCAGCATCGATCACTATAATTCTAAACGTACCGGAAACACCGGGAAGGGATGGGGGATATGAAATCCCGCTCGTTCCGATCCAGATAACTCCATCTTGTTCTTTCTCTGACCAGGATTCCGGAGCGAGTTCCCAGAAAAGTTCTTCATCGTCCCGGATAATGTAAATCCGGTCGATATCATCGATTCCGTCTTCATCTTCGACATGGATAAAAAGGGAAATCCCGGGGGTTATGGTTCTCTGTCCCGGATCATAAAGGAAGTTTCCCTGGGAGTATACCTGTATGATCTCCGGGGGTGTTTCGTTACAGGCTACCGCGGTAAAGACCAGGGCGGCGACAACACTGCATATGATGACGGGCTTACCTATTTTCAAAACCAGCTATCCTGCCTGGGATGACCGAGAGAGAAATTTCGGAGCTTTCCCTCAAACATGCTGAAAGAGCTTCAGGTACCGCGACAATCCGCTCTTTCTCGATCCTTTTCTGTTTTTTTATATACGCCTCTACCTTAAGTGCTTCTGATTTCCCCCCTTCAATCTTCCAGCAGGCGGCTATATGTACCGGCTTCGAAATCCGTGTAGCGGATGCACCTTTCCGCCGGTTCACATGCTCTCTGAATCTTCGTTCAGGGTCGGTAGTCCACCCGGTGTAATAGTGCCCATTTTCGAGTTCCAGCATGTACACCCAAACGGCCACTACTTCATCCTTCACTTCTGTTTTCTTAATGCTTCACGGTTTTCAACAGGTTTTGCATAAATTTCCAGAGATATCTTAAGCATTCCGGAGTTCATGTGGGCAAACCGCTTCAGAAACCTACTCTTCTTTTCTGCTGTGTACTCTTTCCGGTATTCCGAAGAAGCATGGATTTCATCAAAAGCAATGTAGTTTTCAGGCCATAGATGATAAGACCCGTGGATGCCCCTGTCGATGGTTTCAGCAACATGCTGGGCGTCTTTCCACTCACCTTTCAGAATAGGATTAAAAGCATAATGAACGCCGTCTTTCCAGTCCCGGATGCCCCTTACGATACTCATCAGATCTTCCTTTGACTTTTTTTTGTACACTCCTTCGGTCTTAAGCTTCCACAATTCACGGGCCTTCATCGAGTCACAGGGATCAAGCTGGTACGAAACGGCCACGGGCATAATGTTGATGGTGTTGATAAAGTCAGAGAAACTCATTCCTCTCTTTCTTTGAGACAGGTACAGCATTTTTATGATCGATGGATTTGAACGGTCATCACCGTTTTTCGCTCTCCCCTCCCGCTGGGCAAGCCAGATGGAATGTCCATTCCGGAGGGTATACAAAATGTACCGGGAGAGCTTTATGGATTCGACTATCTGTTCCCTGAGAGGAAGATTACGTTTTACAATGAAACTCTTATTGATTCTAATAAGATCGGATGTGAGTTGATTCATGAGAAGATTATCTCCAAAGGCTATCTCCGGAGTTTTCAGTTTCAGATCCATCAAGATCATACAGAGAAACGAAGAATCGAGAACGATGTCCCTGTGATTGGTGATATAAAGAATGGATTTATCCCGGGTAATGTGTTCTTCACCGGACCAGGTTACACTGCTGGTGGTCTTATCTTCTACCCACTGCAGCACTGTTTTACGGATGATTTCCGTGTGAAAGTCATCGATTGTTTTAATAGGAGCCAGTTTACACTTCAGCCATAGCCGGATAATCATATGTATAAATGGATAAATGATAACAGGACACCGAGGGCATGCATATTTCCTCACACCTCTTAAAATCCACTTATGGGAGATGATTCTTTTGATTACTCTCTTGAATTCGTGATCCCTGTAGGGCCTTATATCTTCGAAATCAGAATCTTGCATGCTGTTCCATCAAGGATCTTATGCGATCCCAACAATCGCCTTTACAAACTGTGATCGTTCATATGCTTCGGGATTGTCGCTGTTTTCCTGACATAACATACCACAAAAATCAGAAATCGAGGAAAAGTGTTGCTTTTCCATCCAGGATTCCAACGTTTTCACAATATCGTCAAGGAATTCAATGCCATTGCTATATAAAACTGAACAGATCTGCACTGCTTTGGCTCCAACCAGGAGCTGTTTTATCGCACCTTCACCGGAATGGATACCCGTGGTAGCTGCAAAATCGAGATCGATTTCCCCTGAAAGAAGGGCTATCCATTGGAGGGAAAGATTTATTTCATTTGGTTCACTGAACACAGGAGCTGCTTTCAGGACGAGTTTATCGATATTCACATCCGGTTTATAAAAACGGTTAAAAAGGACGATCCCATCCAGCCCCTCATCTGCCAGCCTGCTGATCATATTGGCGAGACCGGAAAAATGATACCCGATTTTCATGGCGACTGGAATCGAGATTTTACGCTTAATCTTCCGGGCAATCTCGAGGTATATTTTTTCGAGTTCTCCTCCTGTAACCCGCACATTTGCCGGAAGGATAAAAACGTTCAGTTCAAGTGCATCCGCACCTGCATCTTCCAGTCTGTTCGCATATTCAATCCAGTTTCCGGCGGAAACACAGTTCAAGCTGGCAATTACCGGTATGGATGCCTTGTTTTTTGCTTCCTCTACCAGGGAAACATAATCATCCAGAAGATATTCCTGTGCCATTACTGATGTATAATCAAAGGCTTCAGCATGGCTTAAGTAATTTACATTATCCATCAGGTTCTCTTTATCCGCCATGATTTGTTCTTCGAACAATGATTTCAAAACCACGGCGCCGGCACCGTGTTCCTCGCATTTGAGGATCTGCGGAACAGTTGACGTTAGTTTTGAACTTGAAACGATAAGAGGATTTCGAAGGGACAGACCCATATAGGTTGTCTGCAGATTGCTCATTGAATGCTCCAATCTAACGTGAATAATGTATCCACATTAGATTGTAACTATAGGTTTGTCAAGTTTTTACGCCATAAAGAAAACCCCTGCAGGGGCCCGGGCAAGTGGCTACCGCCTGCTTACATTTGCGAAGCCTTCAGTTTGTATACTTTCTTCAGATACAGTACCTGAGTACACAACAGACCCCACACCTTCCATCCGGCCGGTTAATGTACCTCCGTTCATGCTCAGCATAACGTTTGTCGCTCCTGCAAGGTGTACTTCCGCATTGGTAGTTATACTACTGGTAAAATCGATGTTTACGGCACCTTTACAATCGAGATAGAGGTTCTCGACTGTATTGTCAAACCCTTCGACCTGACTTGCCCCATCAGTATAGATCTGCAGCCATTCTGCACTCAAGCCACTCATAGTAACCTTGGCAGCTCCGCGGACCTTCAGTGTATCAAGAGACGGGGTGAGAATAACAGCCTTGATATGCATACCGCTCCCAAGGTTAATCCTGCCGTCTATCAACAGGTTCAGACTGCCGTTCTGAGAGCTTACCGTCATACTATTCTCCATTTCCTTCGGCACCTCCACCGCATATTCTTCTGATTGCATTATATCAACCTGCCAGATACCGGCGATTGAGATAACCTCAAAATCATCAAAATCATAATTTCTTTTTATTGTTTCTCCACTGTAGGGCGGCAGTTCCCTTTCCGTATCGATTTTCACAATGCGGCTGACCATGAATCGAGTACCGGCCCCTACCAAGATAATCGAACCCAGCAAAACAGCACCAATAATCAGTAATATCTTAGTACTCAGTTTCATACTTTTTCTTTCTCCTTTTCTTCATTAATGTATTCCTCAAAATAGGGTTTCACATCTTCCAGTTCCATATCCAGAAGCTGTAACATCTTGAAAAAGGACGGCAAATCCTTTTCTATAAACTCCTGGTTGGAAGGGATTGAATATCTTATCTGAAACTCCGAAGAAGATTCGGGTTAAACCTGCGGCAACAAGGGAGAACACGAGGAATCCCAGGATGGCGATAATGCCGTATCCAACTGTTGTGAACAGAAGTTTCGACAGAAACTTTTCGAACATCGAAGCCGGCAGGGTTAAATAGGTATACCCTCTTACTACTAATATTCACTACCGCCTTCATTTAACAGCCTATTTCTCATATGGTGCAGAGAACGTTCTGCTACAAAGGGAAGTAAGGTTTTTACCGGTGACTACAGGTGTGAATAAGGAGTTGCTTCAAACTCTACCAACGGTTCGAAGCACTATATAAAATTTAATAAAGATTAAGAATCCCGGGGTCGATACAATGAGTAAGGGTAAGTTTTGATCGATCTTCAATTCCGTCTTACAAGAGTCTTCCTTACTCTGTATATCGGTGTCTGGAAAAAAGGGTTTAGCAAAAATTACAACAGGAGGTGGAAAAGATAATAGATTAACCAATTGTTAACGTTTTGCACTGGATTTAAGTGAGCAAGGATGCTCACTACTAATACTTTCATGGAGGAAAAAATGATTATCAATCACAACATGAGTGCGTTGTTTGCAAACAACACGCTCAAGCTCACCAACTCAGCACTGACAAAAAACATCGAGAAACTCTCTTCCGGTCTGCGCATCAACAGGGCCGGTGATGATGCTTCCGGATTAGCTGTCAGTGAAAAAATGCGTGCACAAATCCGGGGTTTAAGACAGGCTTCGAAGAATGCAGAAAATGGAATTTCCTTTATCCAGACAACTGAAGGGTATCTCCAGGAAACCCAGAATATCATGCACCGGATGCGCGAGCTCGCAGTACAGTCTGCGAATGGAATCTACACCGAAGAAGACAGGATGCAGATTCAAGTTGAAGTTTCCCAGCTTGTCGACGAAATAGACCGGATAGCTTCTCATGCCCAATTTAACGGCATGAATATGCTCACAGGCCGTTTCGCAGCAGAAAGAGGGGAAAACACTGTAACCGGTTCAATGTGGCTCCACATCGGTGCCAACATGGATCAGAGGGAGCGTGTATATATCGGCACCATGACCGCAAGCGCATTTAAGGTGCGTGCGGAAAACGATATACTCTCTTTCTCTACACCGGAAAACGCAAACATGGCCATCGGTGTTATCGATGCTGCACTCAGGCAGGTGAGCAAACAGAGGGCGGATCTCGGAGCTTATCAGAACAGACTCGAAATGGCTGTCACAGGAATCGATATAGGTGCAGAAAATATGCAGGCAGCTGAGTCAAGAATTCGAGACGTTAACATGGCTGCTGAAATGGTCGATTACGTAAAGAATCAGATTCTGATGCAGGCTGGCACAGCAATGTTAGCCCAGGCTAACATGAAAACACAGGCAGTATTGCAACTACTCGGTTAATGAATTAGTATTGAACGTGTAGATTTACGTTCTTTGAAAAACTACCCTCTTTATTGTATGTAAAAAGGAGATTTTCCGATTCCGCCGGAAAAGGCGGATCGGAAATATCTCTTTGTTAAGCAGGGGATGACGGAGCGGAAGAGGCGCGATTATCTTCTGAGGATTCCCCTCATAGCATACATGTGAGAAGGCAAAGGATGCCTTTGTAAGATCATCAAGGAGGGTTATATGATTATTAATCACAACATGAGCGCAATGTATGCAAACCGCATGCTAGGCATCAAGGGTGCGCAGATTAGTAAAAACATCGAAAAATTGAGTTCTGGTATGCGAATCAACCGGGGTGGCGACGATGCATCAGGTCTTGCTGTTTCTGAAAAACTGAGGAGTCAGATACGTGGTCTTAATCAGGCTGAACGGAACATCGAAAATGGTGTTTCCTTCATCCAGACTACTGAAGGCTATCTTCAGGAAACACAGGATATCCTGCACCGCCTGAGAGAATTGTCTGTTCAGTCTGCAAATGGTGTTTACACCGATGAAGACAGAATGCAGATCCAGGTGGAAGTTTCCCAGCTCGTAGATGAAATCAACAGGATTGCGTCTCATGCACAGTTCAACGGCATGAATATGCTGTCCGGTGCGTTCGCGAATGATGATTCGCCAAGAGTCATGCAATTTCAGGTTGGAGCCAACATGGACCAGAACGAACGAATTTATATCGGCACGATGACTGCAGCTGCATTGGGCCTGGAAGGAGAGCAGGGCGCAACCGAGACCATCTCCATTTCCACTCCCGAAAGAGCAAACCTTGCTATCGGTCGACTGGATTCTGCATTACGGCAGGTTTCTAAACAACGTGCCGACTTGGGGGCCTATCAGAACAGATTTGAAATGGCTTCCCAGGGTGTTGCGATTGCCGCTGAAAACTTACAGGCTGCTGAATCAAGAATCAGGGACGTAGACATGGCCGGTGAAATGGTCGAATACGTTAAGAACCAGATTCTCATGCAGGCCGGTACTGCCATGTTGGCCCAGGCCAATTCAAAAACTCAGGCTGTAATGCAGTTACTGTAAACAGACTGAGGACTCCGTTTTCGAAGAGATTTCTGGACGTCATCTCTTCAATAAAACCAGATGGGAGGGGTTCGCGCCCTCCTCTCATCACTTTTACCATGAGGGGTACGACATATGGAACTGGATATTGGAAATATTTCAGGTCAAACTCCAGTTCGTAAACCTGCGAATAAAAACAGAACTCGGCAGCCGCGAAGACAGGAGCAGGAACGGGTAATTCCACACTTTTCAAAGCCTCCGAAAAAAGCCGAAATCGAATCATACATGCGAAAAATATTTCGCTCTAATCTCTCTTTTATTAAAAAACTCAAATATAGCGTCAATGAGGAGCTTGGCCAGGTTGTCGTAAAGGTGATTGACCCCGAAACCGATAAAGTAATTAAGGAGATTCCTCCCGAAGAACTGCAGCGTCTTCATATACGAATACGAGAAGCGATTGGCCTATTGATAGACAAAGAGATATGAACTCGTACTGACAGGGAGGGGTCAGGAAAGTATGTCAGATATCACAATTCCCGGGGTTACATCTCAATTCAACACCGCAAAACTTATCGAAGGACTCATGGAAGCGGAACGTATTCCGGTTAAAAGGCTGGAAGAACAGGTTTCCACGTATAAAAAACAGCAGCGTATGTGGATGGACGTGAGCCGCCGTCTCTCGAATGTACAAGAGAGCGCCCATACCCTGTTCGGATTTCAAAACCCTTTCATGAACCGGATAGCACGTTCTTCCAATGAAGCCGTTCTGACAGCAACGGCCACCAGGGATGCCCAGGAAAGAGAACAATCGATCAAGGTAATACAGATCGCCAGGGCCGACCGTTTTCTTTCCACTTCATTACCCATGGACATAGAAGTTCCCCCGGGTTTATATCGTTTTACCGTTGGTGAAGAAGAAGTCCGATTCACCTTTAACGGGGGGAAGCTGGGAAATTTTATCGAACGTCTTAATAAGCGGGGAACCGACATACTGCAAGGCAGTATTGTAAAGAATACTACCGAGAGCCAGATCGTACTCATCGAATCTCTCATACCCGGCAAACCTAATCCCCTGCAGTTTCACGATGAGGCCCTCTCTTTTGCCTTAGATACGGGGATCCTCAAAGAAGCTGCCGATACCCACTACACCTTTTCTCTTGACAGGGATTCCCTGAAACCCTGGTCTGCTCCCTTGGACGATTCAATGTTCAATGTTACGGAAAACAAATTGACATTGACACCTGGAGGAGAACTCTCTCTACCGGTATTGAAGAATATCCCCATCGATGACAATCTCATCCTATCGTTCAACGTTGAAATAAAGGAAATCGATTTAGCAGCTTACGACATCCCTGAGCCGCCCCCGGGGCCTGATTTGCCCGGATCCGGAACGATAACCTTCGAAGGCATTACGGTAGAAAATCAGAAATCACGAATCGATCTTCCGAAATGGTCTCCGCCGCCCCCTCCCCGAATTCAGAGGGATCTTAACGCTGTTTTCCTCCAGTCCAATGGTGAAGTCATTCCCCTCCCTCCATTGCAAACGGCACCTTTCCAAACGGTCAAGATTCGCCTTTCCGATTACGTCGATCGACTGAATGCAATCAAATTACGAAATAACAACTCCAATCGCAATCTCACCTTCGAGAATATAAGAGTATACGATCCTTCCAGCAGAGGCGAGTATACACCCGGGAATGCTCTCTCTACGGCTCAGAATGCCCTGCTCTCCCTTGATGGAATAGAAATTGAACGGGAGAGTAATGATGCCGATGATATCATTCCCGGTGTCACCGTGAATCTTCATGCAGAGAGCGATTCTCCGGTATTACTCAATGTCGAGCCGGACCGGGACAACATCAAAGAGGCACTCATAACCTTCATTGGCCATTACAACCGGTTACTTACGGAAATTCATATCCTGACCCGTACTGATGAATCGATTGTAGACGAGATTGAATATTTTAGTGACGATGAGCGAAAAAACGCCCTTGATCGTCTCGGGACGCTTCAGGGGGATATTACCTTGATGCAGTTGCAGAACAGGCTTCAGACGATTATGATGAATCCCTATCAGACAAGTGCCGGGAGGGATCTGTCTCTTCTCGCCCAGATCGGGATAGCTACGGATACGGGAACACCGGGGACCGGCGGACTCAATACCACCAAACTCCGGGGTTACCTGGAAATAGACGAAAAACAACTCGATGCGGCCCTGGAATCGAAGATGGGTTCGATAAAGGAACTCTTCGGAAATGATAGTGACGGAGACCTTGTAGTTGATTCAGGCATCGCTTTTCTGGTTGATAATTATACCAAAGCTCATGTCCAGAGTGGAGGACTGATTCCCATAAAAGTCCAGAACCTGGATGGGCGGATTGCCAGGACGAACAAAGATATTGACACCTATAATGTACGGCTGGAACGAAAAGAGCAGGAATTGAAGGAAAAATATGCTATGATGGAGGGCGCCCTGGTAGATCTTAAACGAACATCCACTGCTATCGATAATTTCAGCAGCAACAACCGGAACAGCAGATAATCCTTAAGGAGCAAAAGGGTGCAGATAACGTTAAATGACCAGAATCTCGACTTCTCTCTGGAGCAGGAAGAAACGATTTCCGATATTGTGGAAGGGCTTAAAACATGGCTCGAATCTTCCGGTTTTATTCTGACCGGCTTAAAGAAAGACGGGGAGATGTTGTCTCTGGAGGATGCTGATAACTGGGGCGGGATACCGATACAGGAAGTGAAAACTCTTTCTGTCGAGACCCGGACTAAAGCTGAAGTCGGGTACGAAATGCTGGATACGGTATTCGAATTTTTTTCACTGTTGGAAAAAGGGCTGAAAACCAGAAATTCGGCAGTCATCGATGATCTTATGAAAGAATATCCGGATATACGCATCTCTTTAGAGCTCCTTTTGCCGAACTCCGGGAGTGATATGGGAAACAGCGAAGTGGTGCTTCTGAATTCTGTGCTGGAAGAAAACGGATTGCTGTCGGGTACATACGGGGATCGTAACCTGAAAAAGGTAATCTCTATTGTAAAACAAGTTAAAACTATTATTCTCGGTAGAATGAGGGAGATATCCAATCCGGTCCGGGAAATCCTCACCTCCGCGAGACTCTTAGACAACACAATCGCGGAGATATGTGACGTATCCGTTTTACTGCAGACCGGCAAAGATCAACAAGCTATGAACGCCGTTGTACGGTTCACTGAATTGTCCCAGAAACTTATACGGCTCTATCCCCTTCTCGAAGAGGCAGGGGCACTTGATACGGCACAAAGCAACGTGGATGGGTTATCCTTCGAGGATTTTTATTCCAGGCTCAATAACGTACTTCGGGAACTCCTTAGTGCGTTCGAAGTTAAAGATAGTGTTCTTATCGGTGATCTCCTCGAATACGAGGTAGCTCCCCAGTTGGAACAACTTATTATCCTGCTGAATGCAATCCAGAACGAAGAAGAACAATAGGGAGGATGTAGTAACACCGTGATGTCAGATATCCTCATACAAATGCGTTATGAAGGTTTTCAGCAGCCTGGAAATCCTCTTCCTGTGTACATAGGGCTCGGTGTATTTGCGGTCGTAGTCATTCTCATCGTGATTATCAACCGGCTTCGTGCCCGGGCGACTGCCATAAAAAGCGGGAAAGGCTCCGCCGCTTATAATAAAAGGATGTTTAAGAGAAAAGCAAAGGAGCTCGGCCTCACTCCTCCTCATATCGACACACTTCTTCACCTTGTCAGCCAGTACAATGTAAAGAATCCCTTTGCACTCCTCACCAACTCACCTTTACTGGACACGGTGTTAAAGAAAGGATTGCGGGAAATTGAAAGCCAGGTTGCTTCCAACGAGGTTAAAGAAGCGGAAAAACTTACAATTTTTCATATTAAGCAGATTATTGAACGCAACTCTCAACGGAAAATGGTATATTCAACAACCCGGCAACTCAAGGTCAACCAACCTGTTTCCATTACACCCGAAACCGGTCAGCGCTATTCCACCTATGTTACCGGAAACCTCAAGGACTATCTTGGGGTGAAAGCCCCTTTGGATGACAAAGGGAATCAGCTCAGATGGCGAAAATGGATACCGGTAAAAGCTTTTTTCTTTAAAGATAACGGGCAGGGGTACTCCTTCACATCAAAGGCCATGGGTTATAACATGATAAAAGGCACCGCCAGTTTACTGCTTCAGCATTCCAACTCCATTACCCAGGCACAGCAGCGGCGGTACCGCCGGAAGGACATAGAAAAGCCTGTTTATTTCTACAAAGTCCAGATAATGTCGGTTGGTGTAGGAAAAGAAGTGCGTAAAAAAGCATATGTTGATCAGAAAAAGAGTGCCCTTGGAACAATACTTGATATATCCGCCGGAGGCTGTAGTATCCGGACCAATTTCCCTCTCGGCAAGGGAGAACTTGTCAAAGTAGAGTTTGAGACTGAACGAAGAATACAGGTTAACGTGTTCGGTAAAGTAAAATCCGTACGCCGTCTAAAACCTGTGGGAGGGGTTATGCACATCATGTTTACCAGGGTTTCTAAACAGAGTCTCAACAGGATAAATACCTTCATTTATGACTACGAAGACACTTCCGGTCGATACCGGTACAATCCTTCGGTTCAGGCGCGGCTTAACAGGTCGAGCAGGAGCCGCAGAAGATAATCCTTTATTTTGACAAAGGTAATCATTGACCTTGGGAAGATTTTAACCTAACATTACTGCTATGAAAGTTGTAGAACTCAGGAACCTGTACCGGAAAAACCCGGAACTCCATTACCGAAAAGAATTTACCGGATCCGCTGTTCTTGAGTCTGTAAATTCTTCCCGTATTGAAAAACCTGTCGAAATTGTTTACGAGCTCAAAGCAACAGGTGGAGCTGATATTCACGTTAAACTTCTCGAGGATATTAACTATCCTCTCCTGCCAATTCTAAAATCGATAAAATCTCTCATCCAGCGTATGGACAAGAAAGGACAACTTCCCTGAAAACTATTTCAACCCGCAGCCCTGAGGAAACGGAACAGCTGGGGCAGAGTATCGGGAAACGTCTTGATTCAGGATCAGTTATCGCCCTTTCAGGTCCTCTTGGTTCCGGAAAAACGACGTTAGCTAAAGGGATTGCCCTGGGACTTGATATTCCGGAAACAGTAACAAGCCCCAGCTTCACACTGGTTAACCAGTATCAAGGACGGTTACCCCTTACGCACATCGATGTGTTTCGCCTGGACAGCATCGAGGAATTTGAAATGATCGGCGGTGTGGATTTATTATACGATAATTCCGTTACCATCATAGAATGGAGTAAAAAGATTCAATCCCTGCTGCCTGAAGAGACCATTGCTGTTTCGATCGATATAGAAGAGTCGGGAGTTCGCATTTTCCATATAAACGGTATCGAATTATGAACACTATACTGGGTATCGATACATCCACAGAAATCTTAAGCATAGCACTGGCAAAGGGGGAACACTTCTTTGGAATCGAAAAACGTTTCGGCCTGAGGCATTCTTCTTCCCTTCTGCCCCTTATTCAGTCGATCCTGGACGATACCGGGATCGACAGAAAGGAAATCGATCTTATCGTTTGCGCTCAGGGTCCGGGATCTTTTACAGGTTTACGCATCGGAATTGCAACGGTCAAGGGACTCTCAATGGGCTTAGGGTGTCCCTTTGTCCTGGTTCCGACTCTCGACATATATGCCGACAAAGGACGGAATTTTGACGGAATTGTCGTTCCTGTTATAGATGCACGAAAGAAAAGATTGTACGCTGCTTTTTATAAAGAGAACAAAAGGGTAAGCGACTATATGGATCTTTCTCCGGAAGCTCTTTTGGCTAAAATCGCAGGTTTTAAAAAGGGTTGGATTACCGGGCCGGATGCCCTTCTTCTCACAATTGACAGAACAGGATGGCAGACAGACCCGTTTTATAATACAGGGTACCCGCGATCTCTTATCCGTAGCGGTCTTGATTTCTATAACCGTTGCGGTCCATCGGATTTCTTCGATAGTCCGCTATATCTTCGCCGGAGTGAAGCTGAGGAGACCTTAATGAAAAGAGAAAACAGTACATAAGGAGCACAAGTGAACAGCACTCCCGATGTTCCGGAGGAACTCTTAGATTTCGATTCTCCTGATAGCTCGTCAATAATCCGGGATAAGATGTCGGATGATCCCTGTTTCGGTTTGCTAAAAAGGTCGTTTTCAGACAGTTCCTTCCCTTCGGTTATCACCGATAATACACTGAAACTCATCTGGTCTAATACGAGCTATAAGAAACTGTTTCATTCTGAAAACACCATCGAAGGGGAGTACCTTGTAAAACTCTTTTACCCTTATCTGGATGATGATAAGGCGAGTGTACTGTACCGGAGCATCAGGTCCAAAAAAGAGGGGTTTTCATGGCGGGGGAGAGTTGAATCCAGCGGGAGGGACATTCTCACTGTTGTGGCGAATATGCTGATCAGTCCTATATTCGAACGGGAACAACCGGATGGCGCGCCTATCGGCTACCAGGCTCTCTTCTACGATGTAACCGATGATCACAGGAACACGCTGCGCAGTACTTTCACCAGTCTCCTGGAAGCATCAAAAATGAAAGACAACGATACCGGGAAACATATCGAACGGGTCAACGCATATTCTCAAATTCTTGCGGAGAAACTGTTTTTCAATCCCGATTTTCATGCTGAAGTTACAAAAGAGTTTATCGAGAATATCGGATTTCTCGCCGCGATGCACGACGTAGGGAAAATTGGGACTCCCGATGATATTCTTAATAAAACAGGCAAGCTCGATGATCATGAATGGAAGATAATGAAAGAACATACCATCAACGGGGCATACATTCTCGGATCGTATCCGAATCCGGTGGCGAAAGATATCGCTCTCTTTCATCACGAACGGTGGGATGGAAACGGATATTCTTATCAGCTGGCTGGAACCACGATCCCCCTGGCCGCCCGAATTGTAACTGTTGCCGATGTGTACGATGCACTGAGAATGAAGCGAAGTTATAAAGATGCTTTTACTCACGAAGAGGCGGCTAAAATAATCGTAAAAGATTCAGGATCTCATTTCGATCCACTCATCATACGGTACTTTATTCTTCTCCATAAAAAATTCAAAGGGATCTATGATTCCCTCGCTGATGAGTAAGTGCCTCCGGAAATAGATCAGAAAGATCCTATTGTCCCGCAGCATACCGGACTTCGATATTATAAAGGCTTTTTGTTTTTGTCTGAGACTGGATCGGGAAGTTCGAGTTCCGGTATCCGGTTCGGGTTGGCCAGCGCTGCTGCCCGGTTCTCCTGCTGTATGGCTTCATACACTTCCAGACGGTAAACCTTAACGTTTTTCGGTGCCTTAATCCCAAGTTTCGCCTGATCACCTTTGATATCGACGATCGATATCTCTATCTGATCTCCGATGATAATACTTTCATTTACTCGACGCGCCAGGATAAGCATTGATCAACCTTTAACCACGGCTAGTTCTTCCAGGATCGTATGCCGGGTTTTCCATTTCTGATTAGACGATATGGCCTGTCTGCCCAGTTTATTTTTCCGGTTGATGATAATCGGACCCTGAAGGTTGGCTGTCATCTTGCTCTGATTTTCCGGTATCGTTACGATAGCAAATACCAAGGTATCCTCGGGAGTCTGTAAATCTATATCCTCCATCTCTTCAGGAGGTATATCGATACTGTAATCAGGACGGAATACAAAGGGATTGATGAGTACAAATGCTATTTCAGGAACATCCAGGGATTGAAGCCAGTAGAAGGGCTGCTGTTTTGCATCCATCAGCACATAATTCTTCAAATTTTCAAATCCGAGTATACCAAAAGGAAAGAAAATTTTCTGCCGTTCGTCGACATCGATCTTTCCATAAGGCTTTGTCTGTATCAGCATCGATCTACCTCATGAAATCGAGAAGTGTTGGTTGCAGTATTCTTGCTGCCGTCTGAAGTGTCGCTTTATGGGTGTACTCGAGCATTTTAAGCTCAGTAATTGCTTCTGCAAGGTCCAGGTCTACTTCACGTGAATTCCGTGCTACCATCTGAGGCATTTCGTAAGCCAGCCTCTGTCCCACCGTCTCAAGCCGCTCATCTTTCGCGCCTAGTTCTGCCATAGAGGTGAGGAGATTATTCATTGCAGTATCCACACCTTTAAGTCCGGAACCACCGATTTCCAGGGAATCCCCCCGGTAAAGAGAATCTCTTATATGGATAAGCATATCGAACACAGATCCCCCGCTTATATCAGCGTCGGGTGCAATATTGCTCGACGGAAGGGATCCGGAACCCCCGAGAACACCCAGATCTTTTAATACCGTTCCTTCCCCTACATCTTCCATCCAGAGCTGATGCGGTACAGTAGTAACGAGAGATATAGAATTGAGTACCGGATCGAGCTTCGCTTTTACTGCCGCCCCGGAATCGTTGATTTTCGCAATAATAGCGTGTACGGTATCACCCTCTTTCAGCTTAATCTCTTTTCCATCAATCAGAATTGCCGAATCCTGAAGCACCTGATAATCGGTGGCATCCCTGGCAGTAATGATCTGCTGGTGTTCCGCCCAGAACACCTGGTTACCCGGAAAATTCGTCTCGATGAAACTTCCTTCTGATATTTCCGACATGTTTTTCCGTATTGTACCTACATATTCCACCGAAGTAATCACTTCTTTCCCACCCCCTGTAATATGCCCGGTGGAAGCCCGAAATGCAGGGGAGAGGGTATTGTCCCCGGAAAAGAGCGTTGTTCCGTCTCCGGAGCGTGCATTTGACACATCGAGAAGTTCCGCAAGAAGCTGATTCACTTCTTCGCCCATATATTGTTTATCCTGGGTCGTAAAGGTCCCTTGAGCCCCTGTTACGGCAATTTCCCGAACCCGTTGCAGTATCTGTAATGATTCCTGCATATACCCTTCAGCGATCCTGATGTTTGACTGAATGCGTTCGACATTTCGTGAAAATCGGTTCAATCTGAGCAGATGTGATGTATACCGGGATGAATGGGCTGCCGCTACCGGTCCGTCACGCAGGTTCAGGATCTTCGATTGCCCTGCAATCTTGCTCTGCATCTGGTTCATCTGCCATTCACGAAGCCGCATATAGTACTGCATATCCACATTCGGCATATTCGTACTTATCCTTTTCATCTATGCTATACTCCCATCCTGTTAATTATGGTATCCAGCATTTTATCAATGGTTGTTATAAACCGTGCAGCTGCAGAATAGCCATGCTGAAACTTGATCATCTGTGATAGTTCTTCGTCAATGTTGACACCGGATATGGATTCCTTCATATCATTTAATTCTTTCATGATGAGTTCTTCCGTCCGGAGAGAAAGTTCCGCTTCCTCCCCTTTCAGTCCGATCCCGGCGATTACATCCGCAAAATATTCATCAAAACTCACGATATTGCCTACCATGACATTCTGGTTGCGGAGAGTTGCCAATGCCAGGGCGGCACTGCCGTCCCCGGGAAGAGCTGGTCTGCCGTTTTCACCGAACCCGGCAGCAATTGACCGCACATCCATTTCCAGGGCTTCATTGATTTCTATCCACCCTGCAGGATGGTTCAACGGTGCCACGGTATACTGTGTTTCTCCTCCCCGGAGTGCAACTACTGCATCTGCCTGCCCCCAGTCATATGCACCTTCCGGACCCGCTTCATTCAGAATACCTGCATATCCAACGAGAAATTGTCCCGAATCTTCTACGTGGCGGATGACGAAATCCGGGTTTTCAACTACAAATCCGGGAGTCCCTTTAAGCTGCAGTTTTCCGGCTCTGTCCAGCTGTGCTACCACTTCAGCACCGGCGGTATTGATCCGCTGTATAAGGTCTCCCACTGTATCTGTCGGATAATACTCCAGAACCACATCTTCCGTCCGTCCGGAAAGGGTTAACGTTCCCCGAAGACCGATCTGCTCTTCCGGATTCAGCGTATTGGCGCCGCTCATCCTGAATATGTAGGTAGAATCAAAGGCGCCGTCACCGTTTCTGTCATAATTACCTGCGATATTGTTGACAAACGGGTGCTCTACAAAAAAATCGATCCCGGTCTTACCGTTCAGCCCCCAGGCATTCCTGTGAATATCGTTTACCATATCGACGAAGTTAATTGTCATCATATCCAGTTTCTGAATTTCTTCCCGGATATCGCCGTCCCTCAATTCAATCAAGGCGGCCATCTTCCCCCCCCGGAAATATGCTGTTTCTGCCGACTGTTCCCATACAACCCGGGAATATCCTTCATTAACCGGATCGATTTCGGTTCCCAGCGTCTTTCTGATGCGTCCCTGAACAATGTGGAGTCCTCCGGTATGAATGGTAAATTCGTCCGGGTCCCGGTTATCCACGGTAATATCGATCAGACCGGAGAGTTTCTGCACCAGGAGATCCCGGCGGTCCAAAAGATCGTTCGGGTTATCTCCCATCGCCTGAACTTTGACGATCTGCTCATTAAGAGCAGCTACACCTGAAGTAATCGTGTTTATTTCTTTCACAGTGGCAGATATATCAAGTTCCACCATCTCCCCGATTTCTTTCAGCGAATTATATCTGGTGTGTATACCGTTGATAAGTGTTTTTCCCCTTTGGAAGACAGCTTTCCTGGAAGCCATTTCTGCCGGGTTAAGTGAAAGATCCTGCCAGGACTCCCAGAATTTATCCATCAAACCCCTGACTGAGAGTTCCGTGGGCTCATTGTACACCTGTTCTGCAAGAAGAATATACTTATCACGGGCTTCCCAGTACCCAAGCCCGTTTGCCTGGCCCACGATACGTCCTTCCAGGATCATATCCCGAATCCTTCCTATCCGGGCGACATCGACTCCCTGCCCTACCTGTCCCGGGGTTCCCTCTCTGTTCAGCTGAGGCATGTAAAGGGGGTCCGCTGAAATTAATTCGACCCTCTGCCGGCTGTACCCTTCAACATTTGCGTTGCTCAGATTATGACCGGTAGTTGCTAACGCCTGGGTATGGCCCATAAGGCTCCGCTTTCCAATTTCGATACCGGTAAATGTAGACTGCATATTCTCTCCTATACCTTACAGATGACGGTTAATCATCACTGGATTCATTTCAACATCTTTTGCCGCTCCTGTTGCGGAATAGATCTTACCTCTCCTGTAGGGAAACAGCTCCTCCATCACCCCGCGGATGGTTCCGCTCAAGGTCTCGATCAGGCTTTCAATACTTCTTGTTACTCCCTGAGTCATTAAAACCATCATTTTCAGTTTCCTGTAGGTATCAACCAGTTCGCGCCGTTCCTTCTCCTGGAGTCCTGAAATAGAAGCATAGAAACGTTCAACGCCGGACGTATTCAGTGTTGTTTTGAGTTTTTTAAAACACCGGTCCCGTTCCTGTTCAATGAGAGAGACAGCAATTGAAAGAGGATTGACACGTTGAATAGTTTCCTGCAGTTCAGGCCAGCTCATGTCCAGGATATACTCCTTCATTTTTTCTTCTTCCCTGCAAAACTGCTCTAACAGCCGGATTTCCTCAATCATTATCCGGACAAGGGTAGTACATTCCGTTACAGATCCCATATGCGCGCAATCTCCTTACTTCTATAATCGGCTTTCTGGGGAAGAGGTTTACTATTCTATTGCTGCTCTACCACATGGAATGCCCTTTTTAGATTTTTTTCAACCAGGTCCCGTTCAAGTAATGAATAAGAAGTGCAGAACGGAACACTTTTCCTGTCTTATTCCAATTTTTCCCGATTCCTGCTACCATGGGTTCATCTGTTCCCCGTGGAACCGGCGAAAAGAACAAAGTGAAAAACCATTTGCATTGAGAAGGAGAACACCATGGAAATCGACAAGGATCTCATCATTATAGGTGCCGGAAGTGCCGGATTGACCGCTGCTCAGTATGGAGCGCGGGCGAATCTGAAGATAATGCTTATAGAAGAGATGGCTCCCGGCGGTCAGGCACTGATCATCGATGAGCTGGAGAACTATCCCGGGTTTCCAGAGCCTATCAGCGGATATGAATTCTCAGAACGGATGCACAAACAGGCCGTCAATTTCGGTGTAGAGACTAAAACCGCTACCGCAAAAAAGATCGAAAAGAAGGACGGTTATTTTGCAATAGAAACCAGTAAGGGCGCTTTCACTACCTATGCCGTCATTCTCAGCACCGGGGCGAAACACAGCGAACTGGGTATTCCCGGGGAAAAGGAATTATCCGGCAAAGGAGTATCCTACTGCGCAACATGTGACGGACCCTTCTTTAGAAACAAAAAAATGGTTGTCGTGGGAGGTGGGGATGCCGCCTGTGACGAAGCTATTTTTCTCGCTAATCTTGCTGACAAGATCGTTGTTGTCCACAGGAGAGACCAGTTCCGTGCTCAGAAATCCCTGGCGGACCGGGTATTGAAAAACAGAAATATCGAGGTACGATTCAACACAGTGATAAAAGAAATAACCGGTGACAACAAGGTACAGCGCGCTGTACTTGGAAAAACCGATACAGGTGAGACATATGAAGAGGAATGTGCCGCTGTGTTCATTTTCATCGGTTCCATTCCGCAAACAGATCTCGTTCCTGATCTTGAAAAGGATGAAGCTGGATACATTGTTACCAATCAACGGATGGAAACTGCAACTCCCGGCTTATACGCCGCAGGCGATGTAAGATCCACCCCTTTTCGTCAGCTCGTGGTTGCGGCAGGCGAAGGGGCCATCGCTGCACACAGTGCTTCCCAGTACATCGATGAATTAAAGGGTCAGGCATACGGTTAAGGGAACAACCATGTCATGATGATCCGTGTTATCCGGTTCCTGTTGCCTTTTTTTCTGTGTTTTTTTACTGTTTCTCTTTTCGGAGACGAAGAGCCCATCTTCTGGCAGGAAGGGGATGAGGACCTGCTCCTGGACCGGCTGTTGGGGACTATGAGCGACCAGGAAATACTTGGCCAGGTGTTTCTGCTGGGATATGCCGGAACTTCACCTTCTCCGGAAATACTCAAGTGGATACGAACCCGGAATATCGGCGGTGTGAAAATATTCGGATGGAACGTAAAAAATCTGTCTGAACTCACCAGGAGTATCTCTTCAATGCAGTCGGCCGCATCGGAAACGCGGAACGGCATCCCCCTCCTCATTGCGACGGACCAGGAAGGCGGGTGGGTTCGGCATGTAAAAGGGAATACATCCATTACACCGGGTAATCTTGCCATCGGTGCCTCCGGGCTGGCCTATGATGCGTATTACACCGGTTATTTCATCGGAATGGAACTACGGACTTTAGGCATCAATATGAATTTTGCACCGACGGTGGATATTTACACAAACCCTGATGCAGACGTCATCGGGCCCAGAGCATTCTCGTCGGATCCGCTCCAGACAAGCCTCCTCAGCGTTGCTTATTACCGGGGTATGGAACAGGCGGGTATTATCTGTACAGCGAAACATTATCCGGGTCACGGTGACGCAGACTTGGATTCTCACGTTGTACTTCCGGAGATAGCCATCGATCTGGAGCAGCTCTGGGAACGTGAACTGCTGCCCTACCGTTTTCTTATTCGGGAAGGATTACCTGCAATCATGAGCGGGCACCTGAGTTTCCCTAATATCACCGGGTCCTCATTGCCGGCGTCACTCTCGCCGTACTTCCAGACCGACCTCTTAAGGAAACGAATGGGTTTTCAGGGCATTGTCATTACCGATGATCTCCGCATGCGGGGCGCATGGATCGACGGACTGGATCTTGCGGATATCTGCGAGAAAGCCCTGGAGGCCGGGAACGATATGATCATGCTCTCCCGGACTCCGGAACTGAACGATATAATCTGGCAGAAGCTGTATGACCGGTATACTTCTGATGATCAGTTTCGGAAGAGGATTGTAATAAGTGTACGGCGGATACTGAAAACAAAACTGACATTCCTTAAAAGCAGAGGCAGTATTTCTCTTTTTCCGGATGCCGGTGCACCGGACAGGGAAATACCTTCCCCGGAAGGAAAAGAATTCTTCTTCGACGCCGCCTGCAGAAGTGTGACACTTATAAGGGGAGATTCTATCCCCGTACCTTCCCAAAGAAAAAAAGAACGGATTCTTCTGGCGGGTCAGTTCAACAGCTTCCTCAAACAGGGTAAACAAAGGTTTCCCGACGCGGACACATACTATTTTTCCTATACCCCGTTCTACTCAGCCAGACCGGCTGAACTGGAGAAATTCCGTTCTATTATCAGCCGTTATGATCTGGTAATACTGTGCCTGGCTAATCCAAACAGCCTGGCAATGCTGAAAACCCTTGAAAATTCGAAAACAGAAGTAATCGTGTTTTCTGTTCTTACCCCGGTATACCTGCGGGAGGTACCGTGGGTTCGATCCGCCCTTGCAGTTTATGGAACCGGAACAGAATCGTTTGCTGCAGGGTTTGCCGTACTTGACGGTGATTTTACGCCTGAAGGTTCACTTCCCATCACGTTCTTTAAGGGCGGCCCTTAAGTTGGGATGGGTTCCGGTAATTCCGAGACAGTTATCCCAACTTACCTCCTACTTACGGGAACATGAGCACCGTTGTGTTTCATTTACCTCCAGAATCCTGAAACAGTCTTCAGGTTTTCTGCATCAGCATCATTTGATCTTCTTGTATACCCGGAGTGAAGGCGAAAGGCCCCAGGGTGCCCTCCTTGTTTCCCGGGGAGGCCTGATTCTTCCAGTCCTGGATGAACGAAAGACGTGGAATGCTGATGATATTCGTGTATTGAAAAGAAAGGTTCTGTTCTTTATCCCTTCCGTTCACTCGGTCCTTGGATCGAAGAGGGATGTCCGCATAACGACGGATGCGTTTTCAATCCAGCCGAAATCACAAGTGGAATATATTCTGATGGTCAAACCGGATCCCCGCTTTCCCGAAGAGCCCGGAAGGAACATACCCGGCCTGGTAATACGAAAAGCAGGAAAGCAGGATGCACAGTCACTCTATCCCCTTCAATACGGGTACGAACATGAAGAAGTCCTGGTTCATCCGGGCCGTTTCAACGCAGAAAACTGTATGGCCATGCTGAAACGGAACCTGGTTAAACAGATCATCTATATTGCAGAATTGAACGGCACACCCATTGCTAAGGCAGGAACCAACGGAATAGGTTTTACCTACTGTCAACTGGGCGGTATCTATACCGTGCCGGAATTTCGGAAAAGGGGTATTTCCACTTCCCTCGTCAAGTCCCTCGTCAAGGATATCGAACACTCGGGAAAACGTTCCTGCCTGTTCGTAAAGAAGTCAAATACCATCGCAAGACAGGTGTATCGAAATCTGGGATTCCGCGACTGTATCGATTTCGATGTAGCTTATTTTTTCTGACTCCTAACATTTTTTTCACCTTTGCGGAGCAACCGTTCCTGCCTTTTCAGCAGTTCCTGATGCACACCCGGGGTATCGCCTGTCAATGCGACCATTTTATCAACGATTGTTACCGCAGCTTTGAAATCCTTCAGCTTATGCTCATAGTATTTTGCCAGTTCGATGCCGGAGAGCAGATGGTTTTCCCCGGCCCATAACCGTGTCCACATTTGCTCCGCATGTGAGAAGTCACCCCTTTTTTTGTAGATGAGACCCGCCTGGGCTCCCGCGGAAACACTCCCATTCCGGTAAGCCTTCAGAAGCGCAGCAATACCTTGCTCTATTGCTCCGGCGGCGATAAGCATGCGGCCATACTGCGCTACATCGAATGGGACATCCACGGCAGTGCTTCCGACGCCTTCCATCACCGACAGGAGGTTCGCCAGGGTGCGGATATCCTGTTCGTTATGGAGGAATACTCTTTTCAGTTCAGCCACGGATCCTGTTTTGAGAAAATTGAAATACACATCAGGAACCATATATCCAGGAATATCCTGTTCCCGGTGAATCCTGAGAATCTGCTCTTCCAAACCTTTAAGTCTGCAGGAACCGATGAGGCTCCTCCATAACCTGCGGGAAGGGTGGAGCAGGTCGACCTGTTTTGGAAAATCAAAGTCTATTCTATTCATCATGTACCGGGTTCGGATGATGTGGCTGTCGAAGCTCTTTCCGTTAAACGACACATAAACGGCATCCTTCTGCAGCCACGGTTTGATCATTTCCAGGAACTCCTTTTCTCCGGGAAAATCTTTCAGAAAAAACTGATCCACCAGAAACCGCCCGCCTGAGGCATATCCGAAACCGATGAGGAAAAAACAGGTTCCAGCACCCCCGGACAGGCCCGTGGTTTCAGTATCGTAGAATACGAGGCGTGAACCGTGAATCTCCTTGCCAAATAGAAAAGGACACAGTAAGTTCCTGTTCAGATCGAAACCTGAGGCGGATTGTTTGAAAAAAGTGTAGTCTCCCCGTTGTTCCCAGTCATCCCCCGGGTTCAGCTCCTCTACTTGCGGCAACCGGCTCCGGGAAGAGGTGTTTTTTGTCCAGGGTCCCCGGGTGCGTAGAAGGGAAAGGCGGTTCTTAAGAAGATCCGGATCTCTCGTCATTGCCTGGGCGCATCCAATTGCGGAAAAACGCTGATAGTGCGGATTTAGGATCGACGTCCTGTACCCGTTCTGAAGGCGTTGGCCCCCCACCGGGCCGCACAGCTTCTGCTCCGATACACGAAGGACACCCCCTCTCGCAGGGACAGACAGACACGACTTCCAGCGCCGCCTGCATGATAGGAAGGAAGTTTTCGAGAAACCCTTCGGAGAGTCCGGTACCACCAGGATACATATCGTAGACATAGAAAGCCGGCACGTTGAAATGAGGGTCCTTCAGGCGCTCTGCAACTCCGATATCTCTGGCATCACAGAGAAGGAATACCGGGGCCACATTTTTAATAAGGGTACCGATACCGGCAATGATGTGTTCTTTCAAATCACTTTTAACAGAAGCAAAAACCTTTCCCGCTTCCGATTCCGGGGTAAACAGCAGAACCAGACTCCGGGTGTGCATCTCTTCTTCAGGGAGGAAGATGTCACCGTAACCGATACTTTCGTGGGTACCGTACTTAATCTTTTTGTATTTCGTCACCTGGGTGCGGACAAGGACATCACACAGCACGACGTCAACGCCTGAAAGATGCTCTTCCCTGTCCCGGTAGAGAACCTGAATATCGGTTTTCACGATTGAATCCGTATAGTAGTTCACATCGGTTTCTTCCACGTAACACTTCTGATTCTCCATATCCAGCTGAGTGACGATGTACTGATCACCGCGATGGATATATACGGCCTGATCGAAGAGCAGTTCCTTTGCAGACGGGCGATCCATCTCTCCAATCACATGGTGTTTCCCGCCGGTTGTATTGATAATGACAACATTGTTCGAAGTAGCGCTTCTCAAGGAAATCTGTTCCGCCGGGTACGACCGCTCCGACCAGTACCAGCTATCTTCAGTGAACCGGACAACACCTTGCTCTTCAAGGAGGGACATAATGGAATCCACATTACCGCCGAAATCTTCTCCCTTTTTGAAGGGGAGCTCGAATACGGCGCATTTGAGGTGATCCAACAGAATGTAAAGATTATCCGGATCCACCCATCCGGATTCCGGTGACCGGGAGAAAAAGTATTCCGGATGACGGATGATGTACTGGTCGGTAGGCGAAGCTGAAGCTATCATGACCGCCAGAGACACAGTATTCCGTCTCCCTGCCCTCCCCGCCTGCTGCCAGGAAGAAGCAATCGATCCCGGGAGCCCGGCAAGTATGGAGACATCGAGACTACCGATGTCGATACCAAGTTCGAGAGCATTTGTGGACACCACACCCTGCACCGTGCCTTCCCGGAGACCTTTCTCTATCGCCCTCCGTTCATTCGGCAGGTAACCGCCACGGTATGATTCGACATTGATCCTGCGGTTTTCGTTGTACACATTCGACAAGGCCGATCGAATATACGAAGCAATCAGTTCTGTACGTACCCTGGATCGTGCAAACACAATGGTTTTAATATTCTTTTTCAGGAAATCAACGGCAAGATTTTTCGATTCCAGAACCACACCCCTGCGAATACCCTGTACCCTGTCCACTACAGGGGGGTTATAGAGCACGATATTTTTCCCGCCTCCAGGTGCGCCGTTCTTATCCACCAGCACGGCCTCTCCTTCTATTACCCTTTCAGCAAGTTCAAGGGGGTTTCCTATAGTGGCAGATGAACAGATAAAGACCGGATCCGATCCGTAGAAACGTGCGATCCTTTTCAGCCTGCGGACTACATTTGTCATATGGGATCCAAATACTCCCCGGTAGATGTGAATCTCATCGATTACTACAAATTTGAGCGCGCTGATAAATTTGATCCATTTAGGATGATTTGGCAGAATACCTGTATGCAGCATATCCGGATTCGATATTACGATACGGCCGGAATCCCTCGCAGCAACCCGGATTGAGGACGGGGTGTCTCCATCGTACGTATTAACCTTGATGGACAAACTTCCTCCGAGGACAATTCCGTTCAATTCCGACTGCTGGTCCTGGGAGAGAGCTTTCGTTGGGAACAGGTACAGCGCCCTCGCTTCTTTATCTTCCAGCAGTGTCTGCAGAACCGGAAGGTTATAGCACAGTGTTTTTCCTGAAGCTGTGGGGGTAACGACAACCACGTTACTTCCCTTCCTGGCGTGGGAATAACACTCCCGTTGATGCGTATAGAGCCGGGATATGCCCCGGCGTAGCAGTGCTTCTCTGATCTCAGGGTGCAGTTCGTCAGGAAGATCCCTGAATACCCCTTCTTTTGGCGGGATACGCTCCCAATGCGTTACATTCTTCATGAATGATTCCGAGGACCTAAGGTTGTCGATGGCCACCTCAAATGTCATTTCCATCGCTTGTCTTCAGAGTTCAGATGTAAAGCTTTAAGAACGATTCTGTCGGATTCAGGAAAGTCAAGAGAGCGGATCTCTTCAGGAGATACCCAACGGCATTCCTGGTGTTCCACCGGTTCCGGAACACCATCTATTTCCACAGTATAGGCGTAAAGGGTATAAGAGGTGTCCCTATTGGTGAATTCCCCTTCACAAATCCTGGTCCCCACCCTGACAAGGACGTTAAATTCCTCCTGGAATTCCCGTTTCAGTGCCTCTTCAGGCGTTTCGCCGGGCTTCACCTTCCCGCCCGGGAATTCCCATCGCTCTCCTATACTGGTGCCGGGCTTCCGGAGAGCAATGAAATAGCGCCCCTTCCTTCTGGCGATTCCTGAGGTTGAAATCCTGTGCATTATTCCTGTTATAGAAAGAGAACCGTGGGAAACAGGAAGTGGAGGACACCGACCACTATTCCAATGATCCCGATAAGCGATTTGTTCCGGACAAATACATTATCGATCCTTTCGACAGCAGGAGTCGTTACATCGGAACGCTGTTTATAACTTTCTACGGTCAGAGTAATGCCGATGGCGATTCCGCTCAGCGCCGGGATAAGATCCCCGACCACCGGAATATCACCTTTTGTAACACTGAGCAGCTTGAAAACGCCAAAAACAATGGCTATGATCCCTAAAATCATACGGGTCCTGTTCTTTTCGAATAACTCACCTAACGAAGATAAACCGGTAAAGCGATCGCCGATCGTATCGAAAGAAAGGGCAAACCCTCCGAGAACATTGGTGACGATTGAAAGAAAATAGAACTGCAACATACGTTTACCCACCTATCCTTTTACTATCAGCATATAAAAAAGACAAACAGAGGTCAACAGAATTCCTATTCCGCCTGGATCCGGGTCTTCATGGAAAATCCTTTTCCCAGGAAACGTACTTTCACCAGGGCAGCTTTACGGCCGTCGTCAGTATCGAACACAGCTCTCAATACCCTGCTGTCGCCTTTCTCTTCCGGCAGGATCTCCATCACGGTCAGTTCATCACCTTGACGGCCCAGAGAGAAAACCGCCTCGATCATTTTATTATCCAGGGATTCCTGGTTACGTCTCGCTGTAATCCGAAGGCTCAGGTAGATCTTGTCATCATACGAAAAACCATTGAATCCCAGGGTGTACCCGCTGTTTATCTTGCTGGTACTTGTAATACCTCCAAAAAATGAAAATATCACATAGATTAAAATGATCACCAGGATATCGACAAGGAGGATGCCGAGGGAACGGTTTCCCCGTAAGATTCCTTTCGGTTTTCTGCCAAGATTCCGTGTATAATGGGAGAGATTCTGTCTGCGTTCTTCCCTGTTATAGTGAAAGCGTACCTGGTCCGGATCTTTCGACTCTTCGTCACCACCGAGTTTAGGACCGGGCATCCATGTCCTCCTGAAGAATCTCATCGCTCCGCCACCATACAACTTTCACATGGTCCTCTTCGCAGAGGATCGCCGAAAGGATTCCCGACCGGGACAAATGGAATGCGCGGTAGATCAGTTCGTTATCCTGTATGAGAATCTCTTTTCTATCCACAACACGACCTGAGGAATCGAGAATGAGAAGCTGATTCGTGTTATACACATCGGGACCAAGAAAAAAAAGATACCCCCCGGATGCTGCTCCTATGAATTCATATAACCCTTCTTCCTTTTCAGTGTTAACCAGTTCCAGGTCATTGTTTTCGATGAAATATCTCGGCAGTTCTATCGACCGTACATAGGTTTCCCGTTGAAGATCCAGTATATATATCCGTGATTTTTCAAACCCGGTCCCGTTGTTTACACTGCCTTCACCTTCAGCCCCGGGTTTCAGATAATAGTCGAGCTTGAGATAGAGAACCCGGGAATCCGCATCGCTGAACACTGTTTCCAGCGACGGAATCAGATCCATCCCCTGGGGAACCGGAAGGCTGGTATAATTGATTGCGACTTCATACAAAAGGGCTCCGGCGGCGGAAAACCAAAAAATAAGCCGGGATTTCGCCGTTTGCGTTATTACTGCAATTTCTCCGGACCCGGTAACCTGCACCCTTTCGATATAGGGGAACGGAGCACCCCCTACCCCCTCCTGGCCCAGGTAATCCAGAAGGTTGCCTTCCCTGTCAAACCTTAAAATGATTCCGTTCAGCATAGCTCCCGTTTCATCATCGAATTCCTGCCGTTCCTCGGGAACCGTGTCTTCTACGAGAATCGTGTTTCCAGGGGTAACACAGAATTCACCTACCGTATTAAACGGATAAGAATAAGCTTTTTTATTGATGACCCTCCCCTCTTCCTCGTCGGCAGAGAGGAGAACAGGAAGAGGATTATTATCAGGATTATACAGAAGCGAAAGAAGATCTCCATAGGAATTGAATTGCATGATCTTTGTTGAATTCCCATTGCTTATATAGAAAAAGCCGTCCTGCATGAATATCCTAATTTTCTGGGTAAAAGGGATGCCCGGAAGTTCAAATAGATTGAGCTGATTCTCCATTTTCCCGATGGAAAGATTGAATAGGTCTTCACGTTCCAACCTTTCAGTTTCACCTTTTTTACATCCGTTACTTATCAAAGCAAGAAAAGCAAAAATAATAATAATTCCTGTCCGCTGAAACTGTCTGTTGAACATTTTCCAAATAGTACATCCTCCTGTAAGATCATGTCAATGTGAACCGTATCTTTGTATCACCTAGTACTAAACATTTTCCCGTTGTCTTGGTATATTTACCGGGAGTAAGAATTGGTTTCTTTTTCCATATCGGGAGTTCCAGGAGTTATAATACACAATGAATAAAAATATTTTTGCAAAGATTATCGGATCCAAACATGAGCGCGATATAAAAGCCCTGCTGCCTGTTCTCCACGCTATCAATGAACGGGAAAAATGGGCTGCTTCCCTCGATGCAGAGCAGTTTCCTAAACAGACGAAAATACTGAAAAAACGTGTGGCCCAGGGTGAAAAGATAGACGATCTCATCCCTGAAGCATTTGCCCTGGTACGGGAAGCTTCCCGAAGAACCCTTGGAGAGCGTCCCTATGATGTTCAGCTTCTCGGAGGTATTGTACTTAACCAGGGAAAGATCATGGAGATGAAAACAGGAGAGGGAAAAACACTTTCCAGTGTATCCGCAGCCTACCTTAATTCCCTTACCGGTAAAGGTGTTCACGTGGTTACCGTTAATGATTATCTAGCCGGTCGAGATGCTGATTGGATGGGTCCGGTATTCAACTACCTGGGTGTTTCCGTGGGTGTCATTATATCCGAAATGGATAATGATGCCCGGAGGGCTGCTTACACAAAAGATATAACCTATGGAACCAACAACGAGTTCGGATTCGATTATTTACGGGATAATATGCGGTGGGATACAAAAGGACGCGTGCAGCCCAGCCACCACTACTGCATCATCGACGAAATCGACAGTATCCTCATTGACGAAGCCAGGACGCCCCTTATTATCTCCGGTGCTGCAGAGGATGATACCGCCAAGTTCCGGGATGTAAATAACCTTGTCCAGAATCTTAAAGAATGTGAAAAGGATCCGGAAACCGGTGAATATCCAGAGGATGGGGAAGGCGATTTCAAGGTCGATGAAAAGGGAAAACGAGTAACCTTCACAGAGCAGGGTATGACTACTATCGAGAACCTGCTCATCAAACGCAATATAATTACAGGTTCACTTTTCCTGGATGAAAACTTCGAATATATACACTACTTTACCCAGGCCCTTAAGGCCCGACACCTCTTTCATAGGGACGTTGACTACGTTGTCAAAGAAGGACAGGTTCAGATCGTTGATGAATTTACCGGCCGGATTCTCTACGGGAGACGCTATTCCGACGGCCTGCACCAGGCTATAGAGGCGAAAGAACACATCAAGGTTGCCAGGAGAAACAGGACCCTGGCTACCATAACCTTCCAGAACTATTTCCGTATGTATGACAAAATCTCCGGCATGACCGGTACAGCAGACACGGAAGCAAAAGAATTCGGTAAAATCTATAATCTCGATGTTGTAGTCATCCCCACTAACAGGCCTATCGTCCGGTTGGATGAAGATGATGTTATCTATATGACGGACGACTGGAAATTCGGGGCTATCTGCGACGAAATCGAACGGGCTCACAAGAAAGGCCAACCTCTCTTGGTAGGAACCATATCCATCGAAAAATCAGAACGGCTTTCCCAGATGCTTACCAGACGGGGGATCCGGCATGAAGTACTGAATGCTAAAAATCACGCCAGAGAAGCCCTCATCATTTCCGAAGCAGGCGCGAAAGGTTCGGTGACCATCGCAACGAATATGGCAGGCCGGGGAACCGATATCAAGATAGGAGGCAACCCTGAGTTCAGGGCCCGAAAAGTGTGCGGAACCGACGCAACGGAAGAAGAATTTCAGAAAACCTATGAAAAAGAATTTGAAAAGTGGAAAAAAGATTACGAAGAAGTAAAAATTGCCGGTGGTCTTTACGTACTTGGTACTGAACGGCACGAATCCAGGCGCATAGACAACCAGCTCCGGGGCCGCTCCGGAAGGCAGGGAGATCCTGGGGAATCCAGATTCTTTATCTCTTTAGATGACGATCTTATGCGGCTGTTCGGAGAAAATTTAAAAAACATGATGTCCCGGATCGGTATGCAGGAAAAGGAACCCCTTTTCCATCCATGGATCAATAAGGCGATCGAACGGGCACAGACCAAGGTGGAAGACAGGAACTATGAGATTCGTAAACATCTTCTCGAATTTGATGATGTTCTGAATGAACAGCGAAAATTCATCTACTCCCAGCGCGATGAAATTCTTACCGACCAGAACCTGCTCGAAAGGATACATGCCGCAACAGAAGATATGGTGGATGATATTCTGGATTCCTACAGGAACACCAGGGATTCTCAGGATGCAGCCATTGCATCGCTCCTTGAAAACTTAAGCCAGAGTTTTTTCTACACTCCGAACATTTCTCCGGATGAACTGATGGCATTAAAACCTGAAGACCTTGAAAAAACCATACTGGAAGATCTCCGGGAAGAAATAGAAGAAAAGATTGACCAGATCGGTGAGAAAAATCTCAACGCTTTTATCAGGTACGAGTACCTGCGGTACATCGATTCCAAGTGGCAGGACCACCTTGAGAGTCTCGAGGCTCTGCGTGAAGCTGTGTATTTGCGATCCTATGGCCAGAAAAACCCGCTCCTTGAATACAAGCTGGAAGGATTCCAGATATTCGATGAATTGATCCAGAATATCAGGTTTACTATTGCAGGTAAGATCCACAAAGTCCGTATTCAAAAAAGAGAGGAGGCGCCTGCGAAAAACGGTGTGCGTTCACAGTTCGCCCAGGCAAGTCATACGGCACTGGGTCAGTTTGGAGGTTCCGGACCTTCGGGTCACCAGAATCAGGTGCAGAGGCAGGCCCAGCCATCAAACGTGCAGGTGAAAAGATCCCAACCGAAAGTCGGCAGAAATGATCCTTGTCCCTGCGGCAGCGGCAAGAAATACAAACACTGCCATGGATCTTAATAGCCCGGCAGTTCGTTTTCCCCGGTGATCGATAAAGAAGGGTGATCAGTTTCCCGGACATCAGTATACGCCCGTAAGAGTGTAATAATCGCAAACAGCGCAATAAGTACATATACTAATTTTCGCATCGTTTAAAGACCACTCCTAAAAAAGATAGTGAAGAGGATCAACCGGCTTCTGATAATGATAAATGGCGAAATGCAGATGAGGTCCGGTACTCCTTCCGGTATTGCCCATTTCTCCGATTTTCTGACCCTGGATAACCTTCTGTCCCTTGGTAACAGACCACTTAAGAAGATGCGCATACAGTGTCTGGAATCCAGCCTGATGCTTCAGTATGATATATTTTCCGTATCCCTTTTCATTCGATCCTATAGCGACTACGGTACCGTCCATCGATGCAACCACGGGAACACCTTCAGCGTTAGCCAGATCGATACCGTAATGCATCCTGTTCACCCCGGTGAAAGGATCTTTTCGCAAACCGTATCCCGATGCCAGCCGCCCTCTGGCAGGATAGACAAAGAGTTCACCTGTCGCCTTTTTAAGGTCAAAGGAACTCATCCGGCCGCCGGGAATAAAGAGTTCCTGTCCAACGCGGATAACAGAGCTGGCCAGGTTGTTCACATCCAGAAGATCATTCAACTGAATTCCATATCGGTAGGCGATCACACTGAGAGAATCGCCTTTTCGTACCGAATAGATCACACCATCCAGGTCCGGCACCTGAAGTTCCACTCCGATCTTCAGTTTCCTTACATCCTGAATATTATTAAAGCTTAACAGTGTATCCAGTCTCAGACCGTATTTTTCAGCAATCCCCGAAGGCGTGTCGCCCTTCCGGACCACATACTTTTCCGGAGACACCGAAGTAAGGATAGATTCCGCCGGAATCCGTATCTCTCCCCCGCCATTGTCCTGGGGATTCAGATAGGATATGAGCATTTCCTCGATCTCATCGTCTTTAGGAATGAGAATGTCCCGATGCCTGGTTGTCAACCCGGAAATAGGAACTGATAATGATAGAAATATGATAAACGGAGCGAGAAATGTTCCTGCGATAAAATATACCGAATTCCCGCGATATACCCGCCGCGCCGTTTTGAGTACAGCATTCACATGTTTCATCAGCGGAAACGACCGGTTTTTCATTACCCTCGGTTTTTCTTTCTTGCTTCGTGATACAGATGTTTTCAGCGGCAGGAAAAGCCGTTTTTTCCTTTTCACAACATTCTGATGCTTAATGATTGCAGACATAACTTCTATTCATCATATCGACATTTTACAATCTACATATTAATATTTAAGAACTTTCAAAGGAGATGCTTTTTTCAAAACAGTCTTATGGCTCATCATACATCGAATCCGGTTTATCCGCAAGAAAAGAAAAAACATCCCGGTACCGCCTATATAATCGGACTGGCTGTCTTGTTTTTTTTCCTTCTTAAACTCTTCGTTCTCGATGTGAAGGTTATCCAGGGGTATTCCATGTCTCCCACCTTTGAACCGGGGGATATCATCTTTATCAATCGTCTTGCTTTTGGCATCACTATGCCGTTTACCCGGCGCCAGCTGGTAATGTGGAGTGTTCCAAAACCTTCCGATGTGGTATTCTTTGCAGAACCAGGTTCAAGTCGTTATGCTGTCAAACGGTGTGCAGGATTGCCAGGGGACCCCCTTACGGTTACCCTCCAGGCACTGATCGTGAGAAACCGGGTGATTGCATTGACTGAAGACCAGTACAGCGTAATCGGGGGATGGAACACCGTACCGGAAGATACCGTTTTCGTTATCGGTGACAACCTCTGGAGATCAAAAGACTCAAGACATTACGGCTTTGTTCCGTATAATCGGTTACAAGGGAAAGTGTTAACCCGGCGTTGATACACTGATCATGAAGGAAAAGAAATATCTCAACCGATTCAGAATATTCATTATCGCGACGGTAGTTTTTATCGGTGTTGTCATATGGCAGTATTCCGCCCTCATGCTGGTAAAGAAAAACCGGATTAAACCTGAGCCTCAACTAACATATGAAGTGGAACGTGGACCCATTCTGGACAGGAACGGGAAAATCCTGGCCATACAGACCCGGTTGTACTCTGTAACTGCCTGGACCCCCAGCATCAATGATACTATGGATACCGCGGAGAGGCTGTCTTCGGTGCTGCACATGGATAAAGAAGATCTCGTCTCCAGGTTCGAATCACGCAACGGCTTTCTCTACATAAAAAGAAAAATCACACCTCGTGAATCCCGGGCAATTGAACAGATGAAGGAACTCGGCTACCTCACGGGAATCACCCTGGAAGCAGAGTACGGTAGAAACTACCCGGAAAAAGAACTGGCAGCCCACCTTCTGGGTTATGTAGGAACCGACAATTTCGGTTTAAGCGGAGTGGAATACACCTTTGATTCTGAATTATCACCGGCTCCAGGGGTGGAAGATGAGGGTACGGTATATGGAAACCAGGTATTCCTCACCATCGATCTGAATGTCCAGTATTTCGCCGAAGAAATCGCTCAAAAAGCGTTCGAAAAACACAACGCAGACAGTGTCATGATACTGATCATGGAGGCAAAAACCGGAGATATTCTCGGGTATGTTTCAAAACCATCTTTTGATCCCAACACGTTCGCCGCTTTTACCGCTGATCAGCGAATAAACCGTCCGATTTCGTTTGCATATGAACCCGGCTCCGTGTTCAAGGTATTCTCCCTTTCATCTTTTCTTGACTTGGGCTTCGTGAGCCTGGATGATCATTTCTTCTGCAACGGTTATTATGAGATCGTTTTTCCTAATCTTGAAACCGAAAGAATAAACTGTCTCGGTATACACGGTGATGTTACGCTCCAGACCATCATCCGGTATTCCTGTAACGCCGGCGCCGCTTACGCTTCGGAGAAGGTTGAATCCATGGCCTTCTATGACAAGCTTCGTTCATTTGGGTTCGGCAGCCCCACAGGGCTACCTCTCTCGGGAGAATCCCATGGAATCCTGAGCAAACCGGGAGAGTGGTCTTTCCGTTCAAAGCCGACCCTTGCCATGGGTCAGGAAATTTCCGTTTCCGGTGTTCAGGTCCTGAGTGCGGCTACCGTCTTTGCGAATGAAGGGATCCTCCTTCAACCTAATATCATAAAAAAAATTGTCAGTGCCGACGGACGGCTTATTCAGGATTATAACAGAAAAGAGGTGAAACGGGTGCTTTCTGCCTCATCTGCCAGGACAATACTTGATTTCATGGAAACTGCTACATTTCCCGGAGGGACCGCCTTTCGCGTGGCAACAGATGGAATCCGCATATCCGCGAAAACAGGTACAGCCCAGGTTCTCGACACGGAGACGGGTAAATATTCCGAGGACGTGTACATCGCTTCCTGCCTCGCCCTCTTCCCAACGGACGATCCGGAAGTGATCGTATATATAGTTATCGAGAATCCGAAGGCAGGTGAACATTTCGGGGGCAGGATCGCCGCACCGATTGTGCACAACCTTGCAATAGAACTTATCCCCTACCTGGGAATACCCCGGGAGGGAGATCGGGTGATAGTACATCCGGGAAAGGTGGAGATAGAACAAAGGCCAATGATAACTATCGACAGTACCGTCCCCGATTTTTCCGGGTATTCGAAAAAAGATATTCTGCCTCTCATGAGGAATAACCGGGTAAAATTTCGGATCACCGGAGAAGGATGGGTGGTTCATCAGGAACCGCCGCCTGGAACTGCAGTACAGGAGGGTATGACGGTTTACCTGGAGTTCGAATGAATTTCTACGAGAAAAATATTGCATTACTCCGGTCCCTGGATCCGGATCTCACTCAATCCATCCTGGACACCCATCTCCCTGCTCAATCCATGGAAATCCATACCACTCCACAAGGTATACCAACAGCAAAGATCAAAGGTGTGTTCATTCACAGCAGTCATGACCCTGAAAAAGAAGCAGAAAAGCTGATAACGAAAGAGTTTCCCCGGGCTCCGGAAGTGTGTATTTTTGCCGGGTTTGGTCTTGGATATCAGGTAGAACGTTTTATCCGAACGTACCCGGATACACCGGTAGTTGTGTTCGAACCGGACCCCTCATATTTCCTAAAAGCTCTTGAAGCCCGAAACCTCGATGCTGTATTGACGCACCCCGGCATCAGTCTTCTAATAGGGGTCAATGCCCGGACGGTGCTGGGCTTTCTCGAAACGGTAAAAGCAAAAAACGTCGGATGCTATATCCTCCGTTCTCTTAAGGATATTCGTCAAGGGGAGTTCGAAGAGATTAAAGATACAGTGAACACTTTTTCAGAAAGGGAAACGATCAATAAAAACACCTTGAAACGATTCGGCAAGGTGTGGGTGCGCAATTTATTAAAGAATATTCCCCGCCTTATAGAAACACCGGGCATCAGCCTTTTCGAGAACTTTTTTTCCGGGATTCCCGCATGTGTGATTGCCGGCGGTCCAAGCCTCGATGCGATGCTCCCTTACCTGAAAGAGATCCGTAAACATTGTGTTCTGGTAGCGGTGGATACATCCTTACGGGGCTGTTTAGCATATGGGGTTATACCGGATATTCTCGTTGTTGTTGATCCCCAGTACTGGAATTCCCGGCACATGGATCACTGCACCGCATCGGACTCAATTCTCGTGTCTGAGTCTTCAACCCATCCATCGATATTCAGGATCCATAAGGGTCCTGCTTTTTTCTGTAGTTCCCTTTTCCCATTAGGGAGGTTTATTGAACAAGATACCGGTATTAAGGGGAAACTGGGGGCAGGAGGTTCGGTGGCGACTACGGCGTGGGATCTCTGCAGATATATGGGAAACAGCCCGGTCATTTTTACCGGTCTGGATCTCGGATTCCCCGGTATGGCAACCCATTTCAAAAGCAGCTTTTTCGAAGAAAGACTTCTGTACCTGGCGAACCGACTCCAACCGGCAGAAACAGCGCAGTTCAGATATCTCTACGAGGCTGCGCCTTTTTTAATCGAAAATAACAGGGGCTCAACCGTGCTTACCGATAAACGCCTTATCGTGTATAAACGGTGGTTTGAACAGCAGATGAAGATTCACACCGGTACCATAACGAAAACCCTTTCTTCCCGGGGAGCACGTATCACTGGAATGGACCGGTGGACCCTGGAGGATGTATTGAATCTTGAGGAAAAACGAAAAGAAATCGATACTAAACTGGAACATCTCCGCCGCCATGGAGATGTTATCCCGAAACGCAGAGAACTGGTAAGGAAATCGACTGTCGGCCTTATCGAAGCATTGTCCGGTTTAAAGGAACTGGCGGCCAGGTGCTGTGAATTAACAACAGCTGTCAAACAGGAGATGCGGTCCGGTAATCCGGTACACCATCTTATTTCCGAACTCGAAGAATCAGACCAGGCAATTATGGCCGCAGAGATCCGTGATATCGCCGGGTTCCTCTTGTATGATGTATCAGTGGATATTCTTTCGAGTTCCCCTGCTTCACCTGAACAGGCACTGGAGAAATCGTATACCCTCTATTCCCGCCTTGTTGAATCCATAGATTATCACGTCCTCCACCTGGAAAGGGCATTACTCCTTCTCTGACCGATTTTTATCCTAAAGAACAGACGGTTCTTTCCGAAATTAAAAAAAGAGTAGTTAAGTCCTGCTCATATAAAGACGGTATGCCATTTTGACGTCCAGGCATACCGCTTTTTTTTTATTATAAAAAGCTGCTGCGGGACACAGTAAACATCCCGGCCTAACGATTTCACAGCTCCACCGGTGCCACGGTTCATTCACCTTCACCAACGGCAGCCGTTACACCGAACGCTCTTGACATTTCGACTATCTTTTCCATTACTTTTCACATAAACTTTTTTCTTTGTACTTGCCTGTCTGGGCATTATATAGGTTTAATGCAGGGGGTTTAAATATTGTTTTATTCCTTTGATAAACCTGATAGAATACGATCAGTTGATTTGAAGGATATAAATCTCTGATAATCGATGAATTCTAATACTTTTTATCACAGGAGATGCAAATGGCTGAAAATGAAACCTTGGTAGTAGCTTCTAAAGTAAAAAACTACATTAAGACCACCGGTGGGCTTAACTGTTCTGCTAAAGTAATTGATGTGCTCTCTGACAAAGTCAGAGAAGTGTGTGATGCAGCAATTGAGAATGCAAAGAACAGCAAGAGAAAAACCGTGCAGGAGAAGGACATCCAGTAATCGGCAGCTGATACATGAAGTGAAAAGCAGGAATTTGGTTTTTACCATTTCTCTGCTTTTTATATTCGTTTGGAATCTACCGCCCTACCCTTACAGGTATTACTCTGTTGTTTGGACTCGGTATCCTTTTTGATTCGATTATTACGTTTATCATGTACCATTTCTTTATACGATCAGTGACGGGTTCAGATAAAAGAAGTCGGTCTTTCGTTTATTAAGGGTAACAGGGTAGATATGGGGGATAGTCTCTTTACCTAAGAACATGGTGTCTTCGGGCACTTCTTTTTCGAAGAGAAGTTCATCCACCAGGAGACACCCTTTTTCACCTAAGTGACTGATAATGATGCCGAACTGTTCCTCCGGTGTCTTATCCTTCATCAGCACTCGCCCGTTAACGGTAAACACTGGAATTCCTCCATACAGGAGTGCCCCCTCTTCATTCCGGGTAAAATTGCCTGATGCGATGGCGACAGTCTCCTCTATACTCCGTTTGGGTACCGCAAGGGTCATTTCCTTCGATTTCGCCAGAACCAGGGGAAGCAGGGAAAACCCTTTAGGGATGGTAATCGTAAAAATCGTCCCTTCTCCCGGTCTGGTCACCATTCGGATCGATGCACATTCTATCTGCTTGATCTTCTGGGCGACCAAATCGAGTCCCACACCCCGTCCGGAATAATCACTTACATCGGAAGCCGTGCTGAACCCGGGATGGGAAACCAGGGCAAAGAGGTTTTCCATAGAATCTACAGCCGTAACCGGAATTCCCAGTTCATGAGCTTTTGCAGAAACGGTGTTTTTATCGATTACCCTGCCGTCGTCTGCGACCTGGATAATGACCTGTTCTTCCACCACGACAGCAGATACGAGTATTGTGCCCGTTTCAGCCTTTCCTGCTGCAGTTCTCTCTTCCGGTTTTTCAATTCCATGATCAACGGCGTTACGTACCAAGTGGAATATGGGATCCGATAAGATATCCAGAAGCCTGCGGTCTATGGTAATATCACCGCCTTGAACCTCTATTTCCACCTTCTTGCCGAGCTTTCCCGAAGCGTCCCTGACCAGCCTGGGAAGACGGTTGAACTCCCGGCTGAAAGGTTCCATCCGCATTAATTTCAGCTCAGCCTCCATCGCCGAGATAAGTGCAGAAAGTCCGTCGAATTCCTTCCGGGTATTCATCTTCATAAACTGATCAAAGGTCTTATCCATCCTGTGGAGATTGAAATGCATTTCATCCACATAACCGAGAAGATCGTCAAGACGTTCCGCTTCAATACGGGTATACTTCTGTCGAATCCTGGACCCGGGAGATACAGAGGGGGAGCTTCCCTGTTCCCACCCTCCCGGGAGGGATGGATAATCAACGGAAATAATCTGAATCCTTTTAATCTGATCGATATTGACCGCGCTGTAGATATCCTTTTCTTCGACACTGCTGGAAAAATAGAGTACCACTTCGGAAATGTCTTTTTTCTCGATCTCTTCAATATCAGGTATCACTTTGATGACATTAACCAGAATCTCAAGGTTGTTGATGATTAAATAGATTCTGGGATATTTCATGGATTCCGAGTCATCTATTTCACACACCATGCGGTAAACTTTTTCCCCCCGCTCGCGGGCCTCGAGTATCAGGTTCTTCTCAAATTCATCAAACTGCACACCCCGCTGGGGTTCTTCACTTTCAGGCTGTAATTCAACACCATCACTACGGAACCTTTCTACCGGGGAAGATTCTTTTTTACGTTCATGTACGGAAGACTCGAGGGAGTCGAGAAGAGACAGCAGCGTATCGATGATGTGCCGGGTTAACTCCCTGTCCCCTCTTCTCAGTTCTTCCAGTATGGTTTCAATATCATTCGCGATATCAGTAACATCTTCATAACCCAGATAAGATGATTCCGATTTAAGCGAGTGAATTTCCCGAAACGCCTGGTTTACCTTCTCTTCAAACTCCTCGATAGCTTTACCTTCCGCACCAATAACCTTCTCCAGATCCAGGAGTATTGTACTTAGAGATTCGATGAGTATCCGTGAATCGTGAGAAAATTTTTCGATGAGTTTTTCCGCCGGAGGCGTATCAGTTTTTTCAACCATGTGTCATTCCTGTTTCTTTAGAAAAAGCTTAAGACCTCTTCTCCGTATATCCGGGTGGGGATCTTCCATTGCCTGGAGTACCAGATTATTGAATCCGCCGCGTAAGCCGACTTTTTCAACAGCATCGAGAACGGCCTGTTTCACCGCGACACTGCCCCTGGTAAATACCGAACTCAATTCCCCGGCAGACTGCAGGACCTTCAACCTGCCTACTGCGGTTACCGCTTCGATTACGACCTGCTCTTTTTCGTCGAAGAGTGCCTTCCGGAGAAACGCATACGCCCCTTTTTGCCCGGAATTGCCCAGCGATCGGACAGCAAATACTCTCTGTTCCTTTGTTTTACCCTGGATAACTATATTCCCTAGAGTAAAGAGATTAAAACCGGGAGCAGGTTTTGGCCTGGATTTGTAATGCCGCCGATCAGGAAAATGTACCAGCCCGGGAGCTTCCCGGGTAAGGGCATTATATGCCGATACAACACGGCCGAACTCATGACTGTTTCCTTTGATTCCGGCACTGTCCGGGTGGAGCCGTTTCGCCAGTGTGCGGAATGCATCCCGTATTTCGTGCTTACTCGCCAGAGGTTGAAGTCCAAGAATGAGGTATGACTCAAGCCTGTTCATAACCCGTCTTTTTTTCCTCGTGGAGTGCTGTTCTCAGTTCCCCAACCAGAGCCTCCAGTACGATCCTGTACTCGTGGATCTTGCCTTTATCCCGTGCCGAAAGCGCTCTGTCAGCACCTTCCAACGCCGCCTCTATTTCCTGCTGAAATTCCCGGGGGAGACTTTTTGTCTGTCCTGCAAAGGCATGTTCTATCGAATTTTTAAGCATATTCACCCTTTCGATCATTTCCGGGACATTCCGTGCAGACTCTTCCGATTGTCCCGATGATAACAGGGTAATACTCTGTTTGACCAGGGTATCCCGGTCAACTGCGTTCACGCTGACGATCCCATCTTCATCCACCGAAAACAGGACTTCGATATGTGGACTTCCCTTCCGGTCGCCTTTTATACCCGAGAGGGTAAAACGGCCGAGAGAAACGTTTTTGGAGGCTCGATCATCTTCCCCCTGGAGTACATGAATTTCGACAACACGCTGGAAGTTTTCGACAGTGGTAAAAATCCTGCTGTTCTTCAGCGGGATCCTCGTGTTTTTTTCCACTATCCGGATACATCGTCCGTCATCGACTTCAACACCAAGGGAGTGGGACATGACATCCCGAAACTGTATACCTTCTCTTTCTTTCTGAGCACTGATAATGGAAGCCTGCACTGCCGTTCCCAAAGCAACTACCTCTTCCGGGTTTATTCTCGATTTAGGCAGCAAGGAAAAGTAATCGTGTAAATACCTGGATATCCTGGGAATACGACTTGAACCTCCTGCTAAGATCAGTACATTGATATCCTTGGGAGTGCACCCCCCCTCTTTCACAGTTTTCAATGTTATATCCATGGTTTGCCGCAAAAACCGGTCAATTTCCCGTTCAAAATCGATTCGCTCTATTGTACAACTCAGATGCATAGGAGAGCCTTTCATGGAAATAAAGGGTAGAGCAATTGTCGCTGAATCCCTGGAAGAGAGTTCGATTTTTGCATTCTCAACATGCTCTCTTACCTGCTGGACCAGTATATTATCCTGCCTTATGTCTATTCCATCGTTTATTTTGAACCATTCTGCCGCCTTCTGAACAAGCACCTCATCAAAGTTACTCCCGCCGAGAAATCCATCACCGTTTGTTGAGAGTACATGAAACGTCTTGCCTTCTCTGCGAAGCAGAGTAGAATCGAAGGTACCGCCGCCGAAATCATATACCAGGATGTTGCTCGATGCTTCTCCTCCCACAGCGTATGCAAGGGCGGCTGCAGTCGGCTCATTGATGAGACTTCGCACTCTTAATCCTGCCAGGGAGCCCGCCTTCTTGGTACCCCGGCGCTGATGCTCATTGAAATGAGCCGGAATGGAAACCACAACGTCCTTTACCTCTTCTCCGAGAAAGGTCTCCGCATCATCCTTCATTTTTTTTAAAATAAGGGAACTGATATATTCGGGAGTATACCTTTTACCGCTGACGGTTATGGTCTTACCGGTTCCAATGAAACGCTTGACCAGCCTTACCGTCCTGTCCGCATTGATTACTGCCTGGTTTTTTGCAGATTCTCCTACCAGAATTTCGCCTTCCTTTGTGAATGCAACAACTGAAGGTGTAAGCAGATTTCCCCTGTTGTTGGGGATAATTCTCGGAGCGCCGTTATCCATAAAGGCAGCAACACTATTCGTTGTACCAAGATCAATACCGATCAAAGGTGCCATTACACCTCCTTCCGGAGTTCCAGAGAGAGGATCAGGTCCACTTCTCCTAAGGTTTTATCGATGTTGTGGGCTATCTTTTCTTTTGAAATCCCATCTTTATACATCTGCAGTACCCGCTGGTTTAACGTCAGTTCCAACGGAAAATCCTGAACACTATCCTGATGTACCATGGGTGCCCGTTTCTTAAGATCATTGTAGACAAGAACTTCTTTTTTTTTCTGCTCTACCGTTCTACTAAGCTGCAGTATGCTTTTATCCGCCTTGGCAGTAAGCTCGCTTAAGTATTGCAGTCTCTCTTCAATAAGTCCTATATTCCTGTTGGTGGTCTGGTTCATTTCTATGATCATCATATCAACTTCTTCCCGTATCTGATCGAGTACGAGATTTGATTTTACAAACCGCACGAGTCTTCCCCTGAAATACAGAAACATCAGGAAAAGAATACTCACATTGATACTAAGGACGATAAAAAAATCCCCCATACATCCTAACCGGTTAAGTCAACGTGATGTCCAAGATCAGGGTCCTGGAAGTAGGGTTTGTCTTTTTCCTTATTACCGTCCTTTTTCTCTTCAGCAACGGCTGCTTCCGGAGATGTTTCGGCTTCCTGCTTTTTCCGACCATCCTCATCTGTTTTATCAGGACCATCAGCAAGCCCTTCTGTTTCCATTACCGTATGACTTTTTTTATCCGCCTGTTTCACAATCTCACTGTTTTGAAGAGCCTGATGCTGATCGGATATATCCTTCAACTCCGCCTGTTCTTTACTCACCTGATTCAGTTTCGCAAAAAGGGTCTGTATATCTATCGGCTGTATAGCCATAATTCACCTACTTTCGAGAATAATCCTCGTCAGGTTGTTCGTATTTTGTCACTTTAACTACATTTTTTTCATTCACAAAAGTTACATTTTTAAACTCGTTTCTTACCTCCAGCATTGCATCTTTGATAAATATTTTGACTCCCGGAAACACCTGTTTAGCGGCGGAAATCTTGCCTTTATATTTCAAAGAAGCCAGGTATTCCTGTATTTTCTCTATTTCATCCTTTAACGATGCGAGTTCACTCTCAATTTCAGTCTTTTCCCCTACCAGTTCCCGGAGATACTGTTCTTTTTCTTCCGGCAGTTTCTTTTTTGCTTTTTTCAATTTTGCCAGGGTGGAAATATTGAGATTGATCTCTTCCAGCTTATCGGTGTGTACTTCCTGTTTTTCCTCCAGCTGGGCCAGACGCTCTTTAGTCTTCGGATCGTATCCGACTTCAAGGATCGTTTCAGATCCGGCGGTTGAACCGAAAGATTCCGCAATGATCTCCTCGGCAGCCCGCAGGTGTCCTCCCACAATTTTCGCTCTCTTTCCTCTCCCGAGGCAGACGATTTTTCGATTGGCATCTACCCTGGAATTGATTATCCCGTCACTGGCAACGACGTTTTCCCCTACTTCCACAATAGCGTTCTCGATAAACTTTGACCATACCGTTTTTCCGGATTTGATCTGTCCTCCGGATTTTCCGGTAATACCCTGGTGTACGATGATGTCCCCTTCCGCATCGAGAACACACTTCCCTACTGTCCCCATGATTTCGATATTGCCGGATGCTTTGACTTTAAAACCGTCGGCAACATTGCCTTTGACGATAACTGTACCCAGATGAACGATATTCCCCACCTTCATATTGATATCGCCCTCAACAACGTAAAGAGGTTCAACGTTCACCTTGTCGTTGAGCAGCAGCACCTGTCCGTTGCAGGTCGCAGTAAGAGTCATCCCGTCATCGGACAATTTCACATTCTTGCCAACGCCGATTTCCACGTCCTGCCCTTCTTTTGCCGGAAGCAGTTTTCCCGTTACGGTCCTCCCTGGTGTTCCCGGCTGGGCCGGTACCTTCTTTGCCAGAATTTGACCTTCCACGACGTTCTGAATAAGGTTTAACTCTTTAAAATCGACTTTCCCGTCTGTTTCCTTGATGTGCACTTTATTCTGTTCCGTGTCGAAGTTATACATGATCTTCGCATCGTCACCATTGTTAGGCTTCGTACCTTCGGCGACGGTAATCGACTCACCGTAGATGGGGTTGTCCTGGAGTTTTTCCAGTATTTCTTCCTTGATACCATGGACGACGGAATTATTTTTAAGAAAGGAAATCATTGCGTCAAAAGAGAGGTCGGCCCCCCCTCTGCCCGGCGGCTGGATCTCAATTTTAGCGGCCATCTCGAAATCTACGATTTCCACAGCCATGATGGCGTCATTCACCGGATTGTAATCGAAATCGCCGACACGAACAGATTCGCCGTCAGCCTGTTTAACCACATTAGAGACCATGAGCTCATCGATTCGTTCAACACCGCGCCTTTTCAGCTCGTCCATGGCCATTTTTTTTGTAGCTTTCTTTCCCTTTCCTACCGGCGGCGTTACTATAAGGAAAGCACCTTCAGGAGCCAAACGGACAATTACCTCACTGTCTGCATCGATAACGACATCTTCGTCATGCTCAAAACCAGCGTCGAATCCAAGACTTTCTTCGAAGGAGGATATATCCTCTTGTTCAATCAGAGGATAGGCTATGAGAATACAATCTTTTTTTCCTATCCCGAAGTTTCCCCTGCTCCCATTTTCCAGTACTTCATATTCAAGCTTTTTTATAGGAAGCCCGAGTTCGATAGAAGCCTGAGCAAGAGCTTCATCGATAGTTGCCCCTTTGACCTGAACTGACTTTTTCGCCCGATCAGCTTCGGCCTGCTTCCTCATATACTCGCGTAACTGTACCAGGGTTACCATCTCTACATAATACCCTTTTTTATATTCGTTAGTTTTGACCGAAGGCGCATAATCGCTTTCGTGTGGAGCTGAGAAATTCTCGACTCTGTGACCTCCAGAACCTGTCCGATCTCTTTCAATGTCAAATCTTCATAATAATAGAGTACCAACACTTTCTTTTCTTTCTCCGGCAGATCATTTATAGCTTCTACTATGACCCTTTTTATCTCTTCTTTTTCAACAATAGTGTCCGGGTTGAGACTTTGGGGTGATTCGATGCTCTCAACGATAGACACTTTATCGTTGTCTTCCCCGGTGTACCAGATATCGTTGAGAGAGAGGATGGATGTTCCGCTGATTTTGAGCATCACTTTCTGGAATTCCGGAATCGAAAGTCCCATTTCATCGGCAATTTCTTTGTCGGACGCAGATCTTCCAAGGGAGGATTCAAGACGGTTGATAACATCTTCTATTTCCCGGGTTTTCTGCCGCACAGACCTGGGAACCCAGTCGATAGAACGAAGTTCATCAAAAACTGCACCCCGGATACGGGTTACCGCGTACGTTTTAAACTTGACATGTTTATCAGGATCAAATTTTTCAATAGCATCAAACAATCCGAACACACCATACCCTACCAGGTCATCAAATTCTACGTTATGAGGCATTCCTATGGCAACTTTTCCTGCAACATATTTCACCAGAGGAGCATATTGCTTTACAAATCTGTCACGGATTACGGGGTCCCTTGATTTCTTATAGAGTATCCATAATTCGTGTTCAGATTTCTCATCATACTCTTTGTTTGGCATGCCATATCCTTTTATTGTTCATCTTTTTTCATCATTGTCTGCACTGCCTTAGCAACATCTTTAGGATCCTGAAAATTTCCAAGCACCTGTACCGTATCTACTTCGGAAGACGATATATCGGATAATCCACCGGTGTTTCCGAACTTATCAAAGGTCTCGTCGATAGTTCCTAATTCGGAATAAGCACCATCATCATCCGCTGATGAAAACCCTTCCACTTCCACCGGTGTTTTTTTATCTCCGGAATCTGAAACTGCATTACTACTCATCTCTTCCACTTCTTCGACCAGTTCATCCGGCGCAGAAGAGGCGGGATGGGCGTCTTCTTCTGCATTATTAGCTAAAAGCGAATCAGCCACCTCTTCAACCGAAGGTTCCGGGGGTGAAGCTTCCACAGAATCATCAGAAATAACGATATCCACTCCTTCACTCATGGGATTCCCTTTCGCCCCGGGTGAGAGCAGTGAATAGAGTTCCGGTAAACTGACCTTGAGCAGAAAAAGGATACCGTAACCGATACCGCCGAAAATTACACCGCTTAAGATTGCCCTCAAGAGCATCGTACTCAATGGTACTCCTCCTACTGCTCCTGAAATAAAAGCAACGAGAATTGCAAAACCGGTAAATCCTGCTGGAATTTTCCAGTTAGTCACACCTTACTCCTCATCAATATCCGTTCCCACAAGAGTATGGTAAAAAAAAGCTGCCGTCAAGTTATCCCATTCTCCCCATCAACCGGCGTAAAAACCGCGTAATTCCGCTTCCTTCTTTGTATTCTACATGTTCCAACCGGCTGGATATATGTTTCACACAGATCGAAGCTTTGCCTTTCGGATCGTTAATGAGAAACGGTTTCTGTTTGATCACTGAAGCCTGCACAGCAGGATCGTCATAGATGAAACCAAGATAATCCACTTTAACATTCAGAAACTGACCTGCAATGTTTATCACACGCTGTGCCACTTTTTTCCCTTCCGAAGCTGATTTAACCCTGTTAACCACCAGTTTAAGACCAAGATTCAGGTTATCGATCTCGGTTGCAATAATCTTGATGATTCCATAGGCATCGGTAATTGCCGTTGGTTCCGGCGTGGTTACGATGAGCGCGTCATCCGCCGCTGCAATAAAAGAAAGAACATTGTTTGATACACCTGCGCCGGTATCGATGATGAGAATATCGGCCATTGCAAGTTCAGAAAGCTCGAAGATGAAATTATTCCGTTCATCCTCAGTCAGATTGGCTATTTGAGAAAATCCTGAAGCGCCAGCCACTATCTGGATACCGTAGCTGGTGTTGAGGATGATTTCCCTCATGGTTTTCTGTTTCCGTATCAGGTGATAAAGATTATACTTTGGGATAACCCCGAGAACCACGTTGACATTCGCAAGACCCAGATCGGCATCCATGACAATCACCTTTTTCCCCATCTGAGCGTATGCTAAAGCCAGATTAATCGACAAATTTGTCTTACCGACACCCCCTTTCCCGCTGGATATTGCCAGGACCCGTGTTTTTTTCGCATTATCCACAGAGTTATTTTTTTTCCGCATCAATTCCCGTAATTGTTCAGCCTGATCTGCCATATCCTGTCATCCTCCGAATTTTTGCTCCAATTTATCCCGATCGAAGGTAAGCCCGGAAATATGTTTCAGTAATCGGTACGCTGTGGCTTTCTCGATGTCTTGGGGGACACCCTGACCATCTGTTATATAAGATATCGGCTTATTTTTTTCTGAGAAAACACTTATTATGTTCCCGACCCTCATGGTTTCATCAAGTTTTGTGAGTACCACAGAGGCATAATTAAAGGACTCGAACTGCTGCAGTATTTCGAAAAGGTCGGAAGTCTTGGTTGTAGCACTTACCGCAAGATGGGTCGTGGAAGAACCTATACAACTGTCTATAAGTTCCCTCATTTCAGCCAGCTTCACAAAATCTTTAGGACTTTTACCGATAGTATCCAGCAGTATCAAGTCCGCTTCACTGAATAAAGCAATTTTTTTCTTTAAATCCTGACTTGTTTCGATACAGGCCACGGGAATTCCCATAATTTCACCATAGGTTTCTATCTGCTTTTTTGCCCCTATCCGGTAATTATCCGCAGTGAGCATGCGTACACTCACCGGTTTCCTGTCCGCTGTTCCTACACCGTACATGGCTGCCAGCTTAGCGATAGTTGTTGTCTTTCCCACACCGGTGGGTCCCACCAATATGAAAATACCCGGGTTTCCGAGAGGTTCGTCCCGATAAACAGCAATATTCTCACCGATCAGTTCAGCAACTTTATTCTGTACCGCCCCGAAGTTATCCAATTCTTCCAGGGTACAGTCTCTCTTGATGGTGTCGATGATGTTTGAAATATAAGGAAAAGAGAAATCGTTTTCCGTCAGTATGTGCTGTATCTTCGTTATCGTAGAGTGTTCTTCCTTCTTCCCTGAACCGTTACTGCTGCTGATACTCGCTTTTATCTCTTTTATCTCCTTCAGTACAACTTGAAGGGCGCTGTCCTTATTCACACTCTCGAGAATTTTCCTTTTTTCCTCTTCCAGGTTCAGGATTTGTCTCTTCGGCTGGTCCTGGGGGACATACCCTGACATCTCGATCCCTTCTTTAGCGAATATACCGAGAAAGCCGCCGATCATAACGCTTTTTTTATTCAGAATTCGAGCCTGTTCCCCATATTTTACCTTTATCTTGTCCAGCACTTCTCTGTTTGTCAGAGCCTGTTCCGTGAAATACTGCATAGCGCTATCCTTTAGTCTTCAAATTTGATTTCACCAATTGATTCAACTTTTATCTCCTTGGAAATTTCAGGTACAGAAAGTACGACCAGATCGGGTATTTCTCTTATCGTGGACGATTTTACCAGGGGACGGGCAGCTTCTGAACAGAGAATAATGGGCAAATCACCCATGTTCTGTACATTCTTCACCGTATTTGCCACTGCATTGACCCATTTTTTCTGAATCTCCGGTGCAAGAGCGGCTACGAATCCTGTTGTCGTCTCTACTCTGGATTCGATGATCTTCTCTTCAATATCCGAGGCAATCGTTATAACGCGGATATTCTTGTCGTCATCTGCATACTGCAGACATATCTGCCTTCCCAAAGCCTGACGGACCTTTTCAATTAGAAAGCCCAGGTCCTTGGAAACAGCCGCGAAATCCGCCAGGGTTTCAAGGATGGCCACCACGTTTCTGACAGACACCTGTTCCGCCAGCATTCCCTGGAACACTTTCTGGATTTCTCCCAGAGAGAGGATCTTGCTCACCTCATCCACTACAGCCGGATAATCATTCCTCAAAGTGTCCAGGATTGCCTGTATTTCCTGCCTGCCCAGAATTTCCGAAGCATGCCTTTTGATAATTTCGGTTAAATGGGTAGCAATAATGGAAGGACTGTCTACTACGGTATATCCGGCGCGCTCCGCTGCCTCCCGCTGGTCCTCGGTAATCCAGAGTGCCGGAAGCCCGAATGCCGGATCAACGGTTTTTTCACCGGGAATTTCTTCTTTCACCTGACCTGGATTGATAGAAAGGAAATGTCCTATCTTTAGATTTCCCCGGGCTACTTCGACCCCTTTTATCTTGAAACAATACTCAGACGGTTCCAGTCTCATGTTATCGATAATACGGATCCTGGGTACTACGAGACCAAGTTCCAGGGCAGATTCCCTTCGTATCCTTGTTATCCGGTCCAGGAGTTCCGCCCCCTGGTCCTTGTCTACCAGGGGAATAAGCCCATACCCGAGTTCCAGAGAGAGAGGATCCAGAGGCACCACGGGAGACATCTACGCAGGTGCGTGAGCAGCTTTTTCCGCTTCTTCCTGCTCCTTTGACTTTTCACTGGCCCGTACTTCCCTCCTGGTGAGTATGAATGCCACGTAACCGGTGATAATCGCCATGGGGATAAGTATGTACCAGGGAAATCCCGGAAGAAACCCAAGAACAAGAAGAAAGACGGCAGCAATCCAATATATCCTTCCCTGCCGGGAGAACTGTGTGAAAACATCACTTCCGAAGGTACCGTCTGAAACAGCACGTGTAACAATAATACCGGTGGAAGTGGAGATGAGAAGGGCAGGAAACTGGGTAACCAGCCCGTCACCGATGGACAGGGATATGTAGTTGTCAATGGCAAGCTGAAATGGTTCATTGTGAAGGCTCATCCCCACGATCATACCGCCGACGATATTGATCACGGTTATAAGGATCCCCACCATTACGTTTCCGGAAACGAATTTTGAAGCACCGTCCATAGCCCCGTAGAAATCGACTTCCCTCTGAAGATCATTTTTCCTCTTCTGAGATTCCTCTTCGGTAATTGCTCCGGAATTGTATTCTGCTTCGATTGCCATCTGCTTCCCCGGGAGAGCATCCAGGGTGAATCGTGCCGCTACTTCGGCAACCCGGGTTGCACCTTTTGTGATGACAATAAACTGAACTGCCACGATGATGATAAAGATGATGAGCCCTATTACCAGCCCTTCCGGTCCTGTTGTACCGACAACGAATCTACCGAAAGCACGTACAATCTTACCGTCGAATTCACTTCCTTTGGCCAGTATGAGCCTGGTGGAAGATACATTGAGAGCCAGCCCGAATACGGTCGTAACAAGAAGAAGTGAAGGAAAAATTGAAAAATCGAGGGCTCTTTTTGTGTACAGGACAATCAGAATCACCAGCAGACCCAGCAGAAGGTTGCACGCCATAAGGAAATCGAGAAGTACTGTAGGGAGGGGAATGATGAGCATCATGACTACCACTATGACACCAACCGCAATAACCAGATCACTCCGTTTGCTAAGGAAACTGTTATTCAATATTCTCTGGACATCAGCCATTCTTTACTCCCATGGATCAGATAGCCTTTTCCATTTTTCCAGTCAGTTTATACACTTCAGCAAGGACAACCGCCATAACTTCATAGTATTTTTCGGGAACCGGGTCTCCAATTTCCACCTCGGCATAGAGAGCCCGCGCCAGGGGTTTGTTCTCCATAACAGGCACCTGGTGGTCCCGGGCTATCTCTTTCATCCTTTGGGCGAGATTATCCTGTCCTTTGGCGATGACAACCGGTGCGGTCATATGCTGACGTTTCCATTCTGTTGCAACGGCGTAATGTGTAGGATTGGTAATAACAACATCCGCCCTGGGTACGTTCTGGAGCATGTTGCGTGAAAGAATCTCCCGCATCCGCTCCCGTAACCTGCTCTGCATCAGGGGATCCCCTTCGTGCATTTTCCGCTCTTCCTTTACTTCCTGCTTGGTCATCTTCAGGGATTCCCGGTGTTGTTTCCGCTGGAATATGTAATCCGGGATGGAGATAACCAGCATTGCCAGGGCCGCTTCCACCATAATGCGGAATGCGATACTCGTAATGGTCATCAGGTTGAGCCAGAAGGGGGTGTTTATAAACTGTATGATCTTATCGATTTCCATCCGTATGTTGAGAAAAGCGATTACTCCAATCACCACTACCTTACCGATCGATTTAGCCAGGTTAAAAAAGGCCTCTCCTGAAAAGAAAGCCCGTTTAAAAAATTTTCCGAAACGGGGAATAATCCGTTTCAGATCCGGTGTTATCGGCTTTGCGGTAAACAGAAATCCTACCTGAAAGATATTCCCCATAATACCGGAAATTACGGCAATCGCGAAAATCGGAAGGGTAATACGGATAAAATAATTAAAAAATGCAGGCAGAAGCTGATTATCTGTGAGAATATCCACCTCCGTAGAAACTCTCAGGAAAAACCGGATCATCTCTATTAAATTGTCCATGATGTACGAACCCAACATTCCCATCGCAATAACCGGAAAGAGGAGAACCAGTGCAGAGGTGAATTCAGTAGATTTAGCTACCCTGCCTTCTTCCCGGGCTTTCCGTACTTTGTATTCTGTAGGTTCCTCGGTCCGCCCTTCATCTTCCGCTGCAAACCACTGGATATCCATATCGAACCTGGAAACCGGCGGGGACAGAAAACGGTATTTCAGTTCCCCTATCATGGCACACCTCCTGCCCGGTCGAAAAGCTCGAGAAGCTTGAGAAAACTGGCATCGATTATCCGTCCGAAACCTTCCATAAGGACAGGGAGTGTTAAAAAGAGGATGAGGAACGAAACGGCGATGGCAATAGGGAAACCCATCATGAGAAGGTTCATCTGAGGTGCTGCCTTTGCCAGAAGCCCCATGGAGATACTCACCAGGAACAATGTGCCCACTATAGGAAAGGCAATGACCAGGGAATGTTCGAAAAGCTCTCCTAAACTGGTAAGGAACATGCGGAAGATGTATTCTCTCTGCAGCACAAAATCGACGGCTCGCACGGCTTCAAAAGAACGGTATACTCCCACAAGGAAAATCCTCTGGAAACCGCCTACCGCTATAAATACGAACATGGCAATTACATTTAAAAACTGGCCCATTATGGGAATCTCTATCTGTGCCAGGGGGTCGAATACCTGGGAAGCGCCGAACCCCATCTGGAGAGAGAAAAACTGGCCGGCTACGAGAAACGCGGTGTAAATTATCTGCAGGATGAACCCGATGAGGATCCCTACCAGGGCCTCCCCAAGGATGAGGGCTGCAAAAGCCAGTCCGCTTTCAGGGATGGGATACCCTATGGCCTGTATCCAGGGGAATACCGCAGCAGCAGTGAAAAATGAAATACCTATTTTCGCAATCTGGGGGATAGCCGCCGATGAAATAAGAGGTGCCACCTGAACAAGGGCGATGACCCGTGCAAGGATGAGAAGGAAAATCTGTGCATTAGCAGCTATGTCATCGATAAACACGTATATTCATCTCTCCTTTCAGTTCGCCATATCGGGAATCCGCATAATAATCCTCGTGGTGAACTGGACCATTGAAGACAGTATCCATGGTCCGAACGCTGCGACCGCGCCGAGGATTGCTGCAATTTTAGGAACAAAGGTAAGGGTCTGTTCCTGTATTGATGTGGTCGCCTGAAAAATTGAAACGACCAGGCCTACTACCATGCCGATGAGCAACATAGGAGCCGCCATCATCAATATCTGGTAAATTCCGCTCCTCATGATTAAAACGGCAAAACCAATACTCATAGTGTATCCCTACCTCCTTTTCATTTGAAACTCGCGATCACTTGCTGCGTTATGAGTCCCCATCCGTCCACCAGTACAAACAGAATCAGTTTAAACGGCAGAGATATCATAATCGGCGTAAGCATAATCATACCCATGGACATGAGAGTTGAAGCTACAACCATATCGATGATGATAAAGGGTATAAACAGAAGAATACCTATCTTGAAGGCAACTGTCAGTTCATTCAGGACAAAGGATGGTATGAGGACATATGTGGGTACATCCGCCAGAGATTTCGGCCTGGGTAATTTACGCAAATTCATAAACAGCCGGATATTCTTTGTATCTCCCTGCATTTGTTTATACATAAAAAGACGAAGTGGTTTTTCCGCATTCCGGTACATTTCTTCGATACCTATTTCTCCATCCGAGAATGGCTTGAAGGCATTTTCGTAAATATCCGTCATAGTCGGCCACATGATAAACAGAGTGAGAAACAGGGCAATCCCCATGAGCACCTGCGTGGGCGGGACCTGCTGAAGAGAGAGGGATCGTTTGATGAAATCGAATACTATCGCAATTCTGAGGAAAGACGTAGTCAACAGGATGATAGACGGTGCAAGGGTAATGATCGCCAGAAACAGTATGAGCTGTATCGAGAGGGCTACTTCACGGTTGCTCTCGGGCTGTCGAATAGTGAGATCGACAAACGGAATATTCAGATTTCCAGCTTGGTTGTCCGCCTCCTGGGCATACAGCGGCCCGGTAATTCCTGCAACCACTAATATCAATATAGTTGCGAATACGATGCGTCTTTTCATTCCCCCCCCCATGTTTATTCGTTACAAACTGCTTCTATCTAAAACCTCTTCAACCGTTTTCTCTGGTTTTTTATAAAATCTGCAGAATCAAGAAAAGAAGATCCGGTGCTCTGTCCGTCTGCCGGTCTGAACATACCGAAGATAACATCCTTGAAACTTTTCCTCTGTTCCGCAGTCTTGTTCGATAATTGTAATTTGAGCCCATCTATGGATTCTTTGTCAGTGATTTCTGAAATAAGAGAAACAGTATTTTCTCCGGCTCCAACAAGAAAGTACTGGTTTCCCACCTCAACAATATGAATGGATTTATTTCCGTTGAGTACCTGTGAACCAACGACAGAAAACAATTCATTATCCTGATAACGGTTCCTTCCGGAACGCTTCAGAAAGAAAAAAACCAGATAGATAACCCCGATAACCGCTGCCAGGATGAGGAGCATGCGTATAAAGTCCCATGCTGTAAACGCGTTGAGACGTTCTTCGGGTTGTGCCTGCTGACCGGGGTCATCCTCTTCGAACAAAAGAGTCTTTTCATCTATCCCCTGTGCTTCCTGGCAGATGACAGCATCCGGTATGAGTACGATTAAAAGTAATGTGATAATTAGTATTGGTGCCTTTTTCAATTCCCCTCCCAAGGATATTCTATCAGGTTATATCTTTCATACGCTCCGTTGGAGATACAATCTCCGTTACTCTAACTCCAAAGTTTTCGTCGATGACCACAACTTCCCCGGTGGCAATGAGTTTATGATTTACCAATATATCAACAGGTTCTCCGGCAAGCTTATCCAGTTCGATTATCGTACCTTCACCCATTCCCAGTATTTCCCTTATTGGTTTCTTGGTACGGCCAAGCTCAACAGTCATTTCCATGTAGACATCCATGAGCAGACTGATATTGCCCGTATCCTGTCCGCCCGTTGACGGTGTCAAATTAGGGAACTGGACCTGCTGTACATTCGGTCCTCCCCCTGGACCCATCATCTGCATGCCTCCCATTTGTCCTCCGGGCTGTATGTTGAATCCGGATGCTGCGGGCTCTTCCTGTCCCATCATATCACCCCCCAACCCAAAATCCATACCAGCAGCCTGTCCCTGTACGCCGGCACTGGGTGGGGGTGAGAGTTTTAAGGTTATGGCTTTCGCCAGATCTGCATCGTAGATCTCATATATAGTGTGAGAATTTTCACCTTCGACAGTTACCGGATAGGCTACCTGTACGACTCCGGAGGGCGGAATGGGAACCCTATCGGCAGTGGTTTTTTCACTTTCACCCGGGCTGGGCATGATCGTAGCCCCGATCTTATCCCCAATCGTCGTAAGAGCAACTCCGGTGATGGTAGAGAAAGCCTCCTTGAGCGCCTCGAGAGCCATATCGTTCAGCTCGAGATCTTCCTGCCCGACAATGTTACCTGCAACAGAAACCGCTGTATCCTCGGAAAGTATGAACCCGTGACCACCGGTGAGCCCCTCGGAAAAGTCCAGACGCACACTGATAATATCCCCCGGGTGAGCCCCGACAAAACCCCGGGCATCCAGATAGCTCACTTCCGGAGTACCTATGGTTACGCTTTTGCTTACCATCAGTCCTGAAAGATTTGACGCCTGGGCGTCTTTGAAGCTGTTTACGAGATCGAGAAAGGTCTGTCTTTCCTGGTCTGAAAACGCCCCTCCACCCGAAGCAGGTTGCTCGGCACCACCCGGTTCAGGTTCGGCGCCTCCTGTGCCCTGCAACAAAGCATCAATTTCATCCTGAGAGAGAGACCCGTCACTCATGGTTATTCTTCTCCTTCAGCTGCTAGCTCTTCAAAATCTTCTTTACTGATGTCTTCGAGTTTCTCAACAATCTGAACAGACAGCTTATTCCCTACAAGTCCCGGTTTGCACATAAACTTGGGCCGGTTCCCTACTTTAAGCACCATTGGATCCCCTACCCGTACATTTTTAAGCCGGATTACATCTCCGGATCGTAAAGACAATACATCCCGCATGGTAAGATCCATTCTCCCTATTTCCGCTGAAACCGGTACATCGATAGAGGCAAGCCGTTCCCGCAAAATAGTCAGGTTTTCTGTCGTTGCACCTCTGCGAACCGAAGAATACCAATACTGCGCCGATAATTTGGAAATAATCGGCTCTATGGTAAGGTAAGGTATGCAGAAGTTCATCATCCCTTCCACCTCACCTACTTTTGTCTCCAGGGTTACCAGAACAACCATTTCCGTGGGAGGAACGATCTGTGCGAACTGAGGATTAGTCTCTATCTGTCCCAGTCTCGGACGCAGGTCGATTACCTGGCTCCAGGCTTCCCTCATGTTTCCCAGTATCCTGATAGTGATCCCTTCCATGACAGACTGTTCGATATCGGAAAGGTCCCTGGTAACTTTAGTACCTTCCCCTTTCCCTCCGAAAAGCCTGTCTATGATGGTAAACGTGACCGACGGATCGATTTCCAGCACGGCGGAACCCTTTAACGGATCCATATTGATAACGGCCAGGGTGGTGGGGTTGGGGATTGACCTGATAAACTCCTCGTAGGTAAGCTGATCCACCGATGCTACATGGACGTGAACGAGGCTGCGAAGCTGAGCGGACAGAGACGTAGTTGTAAGACGCGCAAATGTCTCATGCATGATCGAAACGGTACGGATCTGCTCTTTTGAAAACTTATCCGGTCTCTTAAAATCATAGATTTTTATTTTACGCTGTTCCGTCGCCTGAGATACTTCTTCTGTCTCGATATCCCCGGTAGAAATAGCAGTAAGAAGCTGATCTATTTCATCCTGGGATAGTACTTCGTTCATTCGTTCCCCTGCCCTTTTTAAAACTCTACAATATTGAAATCGAGAAAGATAACCTCCCTGATCTTTCCGCTTACCATGATCCTGTTTATCATTTCTTTCAGTTCAGCCTTAAGCTGTTCCTCGTATTCCGGCTGCAGTTCCGCCGCTGTCTTTTTAGTAAAATAATTCCTTAAAAGATCCCGAAGCCGGGGGGTCCGCGAAATAAGCTCTGACTGGACTTCCTTGTCCCCCATATCATAGCCGATATTTACCTTGACCATTACCGTTGTCGGGGCTTTGTCTGCAGTTCTTCCGCGTATTTCCGGTATATTATCGTACCATTCGTACATCGGGGTTTTTGCTTCATAGCTCTCCGTGACGGCAACGTAACTCTGGGGCTGAGCGCCCTGGTTCAGAACCTTCATAGTGACAATGACAACAGTAACAATAAAGATAATCGCCCCTACAGCCAGGGCGGCCCACTTGAGTATCTTCATAAGGGCGGCCGGGAGGAAACGAACTTTATTACTGACCGAAAGGTCCTCTTCCGCTGTTAATCCGTCATCGAAACTTTGTTCTTCGTCCGACATTACGTCTCCCCTTCTTTATATAAAGGAATTCTACCAAAAAAAACTATACATTGCAAACCCTGTTATAAATGACCTTCTGTTAACACAATAATGTCTACTCTTCTGTTATAAGCACGCCCTTCGGCAGTATCATTACTTGCCAGGGGTACTGTATCTGCAAAACCAGCCACCTGGAACTGGTTTTCATCGACACCGAAATCAACCAAATAATGGAGAACATTCACCGCCCTTGCAGCGGATAGTTCCCAGTTGGTTTCCCACTCTCCTTCAGGATTTGTGGGCATCGAATCGGTGTGCCCCTCGATCCTGAACTTCAGTCCTGCCAGCTCCTCAGACCGAAGCAAGCCGGAAACTTTCTGAAGAAGTTCCCGAGTCTCTTCTATGTCAACCTCTGCAGATGCAGGTTTGAAGAATGAATCTGCGGCAAGCGATATAACCAGCCCCCGTTCATCCTCCTTTATCCGTACTTTGTTGCTCTTGATTTCCGGCTGGAATTGGGAAATAGCACGTTTCCGTGCATTGTCCAGGGCCCTTCCACGTTGCATCGATGGAAGTGACATCACCGTGTTTCCAAGCTCGGCAAGTTTCCCGCTTTGAAGTGTGTTCCCACCCTCATATACACCGAGCCCCGGAAATGCAGCAAGAATCATGCGAAGCTCGTGGCCATCTACAGTGGCAGATGTGAGAAGCATGATAAAAAAGGTAAGGAGGAGAGTCGTCATGTCTCCGTAAGTAAGGAGCCAGTCTGCGGCACCTTCGGGAGGACATTTAGGACATTTTTTTCGTGGAACCGGCATGGGCCCTCCTTACTCCTGCTGCGTTTCCGCAAGCACAGCTTCCCGCCGTTCCGGCGGTAAAAATGATATCAGTTTTGATTCGAGTATCCGCGGATTGTCACCGGACTGGATACTTAAAATTCCTTCGATAATAATTTCTTTAACCAGGGTTTCCATTTTATCCCGGTCTTCCAGTTTACTTTTCGCCGGAATCAGCGCAAGGTTGGCTATGATAGCACCGTAAAATGTGGTGATGAGAGCAAGACTCATACCGGCACCGATTGCCGAAGTATCCTCCATGTTCGCCAGCATTGCAATTAGACCGGCCAGTGTACCGATCATTCCAAAAGCGGGTGCAAGTTTACCCCAGTCATCAAACACCTTGATTCCCGTCGCGTGACGCTCCTGGATCTGATTAAGCTCATTATACAGGATGGATTTGATAATTTCCGGGTCCGTACCGTCCACGACGAGCTGGATCCCTTTCCGCATGAATTCCTCTTCCACTTCTTCCAGATCATCCTCTAATGCGAGAAGACCTTCCCTTCGTGCCTTTTCGGAAAAATTGACCAGACCCGCAATAATCTTTTCCTCTTCGTAAGAGGGTACATTAAGGAGAATTTTTACATACTTCATGATCCCCATCATCCTCGGGAGACCTGTAGCTACCAGCATACCCATAAGAGACCCGCCGATAACCAGCACAGCAGATCCCGGGTCGATGTAGGACATGATATTACCTTTATTGACGATAATACCGAAAATGATCAGTCCTAATCCTCCGGCAAGTCCTATGAGTGTTCCAAGATCCATACCTATCTACTCCTCATTTTTAAAACCACCAATTCGCTTCCTGTACTCAACAATCTTGTTAATAATGGATTGACAATCCTCCTGAACCACCAGCAGCTTTCCTGAGAGCATAGCCAGGGTTGTATCCGGATTTTGTTCCATAGACTCTATCTGATGAGGATTCAAATAGAAAACGGTACCCTTTAGTCTTGTTACTTTAATCATCTAATTATGTTATCTCTTTACCTCTTTAATGTTAAGAGCTCCTGAAGCATCTGATCCGATGTAGTAATCGTCTTGGAATTGGCCTGGAAACCCCGCTGTGTAATAATCATATCGGTAAACTGTTCCGCCAGGTCTACATTGCTCATTTCCAGTGCGCCTGCAATAAGCTTTCCTTTTCCTGCAATCCCGGAAGGACCAATGTCAGCCGTGCCGGAATTATTCGATTCCGTATAGGTACTCTCCCCGGCCTTCTCGAGTCCGCCGGGATTAACGAAAGACGCCAGGGCCATTTGCCCGAGCATCCTGTTTGTACCGTTGGAATACACGCCTGTTATGATGCCGGACTGGTCGATCTTGAAATTTTCCAGGTACCCCATAGGGTAGCCGTTCTGCTCGAATACTTTAGTGGAGCTTTTTTCAGCAAACTGGGTGACCGTATTTACCACGCTTCCAACTTCTCCGAAATTGAGGTTGAAGGTCTGACGAAGCGGTCCGGCTCCTGCCGGGGCCCTGGCACCAATTACGTCGAAGGACACTGGAACCTGGACTGCCCCTTCTGTAATTGTGTCCCCCTGGTCATCGAGAACCGCCTGAAGCCTTCCTAAGTTGTCAAAATCTATGAGAAAAGTATTGGTGGCATTATTCTCCGGCCCTACTTCGACGAGGGGGTTCGTCCCGACTTCGCCTTCAGGATCGACAGTCACCGTTGCCTGCCACCTGTTCTGAAGGGCGGCAACCCTGGTGAAATTCACCTGCAGAGTATGGGTGCCACCGAAGGAATCATAGATATCGAAACTGGTGGACCAGGTACCCTCCAGGGCTTGCTGCTCTCCCCCTCCGGCGGGTATTAGGGGTGTCCTTTTATCCAGGTTACATGCCAGGGATACTTCCGAAGTTGCACTGGCAGAATCTTTACTGCCTACAGGTATGATGAGGTCCGTAACATCAGTTGAAGTGTTGATCAGGGTTGCACCACCTAGGGTTTCGGCATTCCACCCCTGGACACGGAGCCCGTTTGCAGGATTTACCAGGGTGCCGTTTTCATCGAGACCGAAAGCACCGGCCCTGGTAAAGAATTCTTTTTCGCCGGCTTTCAGGATAAAAAAGCCGTTTCCCTGAATCGCAACGTCTGTCATAACCCCGGTAGTCTGAAGCGATCCCTGGGTGTAAATTGTATCGATGGATGCTACGGTCATTCCGAGTCCAACCTGCTTCGGATTTACGCCCCCAATCTCATCGGTCGGTTTCGCCGAACCAGCCATGGACTGGGACAGCATATCCTGAAAGTTAACCCTTCCTTTCTTGAATCCAACGGTATTGATGTTAGCTACGTTGTTACCAACCACATCCATTCTTACCTGATGATTCTGCAGACCGGATACACCGGCATATAATGATCGCATCATAGCTTATTGCCTCCTTATTCCATTACCTTTTGCACATTCTGAAAATCATAATACTTTCCGTTTATCAGCAGCTGAGGGAAATCCCCTCCTGATATCTCTTTAACAACACCGGTTACGATAGAATCACCCTGAATAACCTCCACGGTCTTTCCAAGCATGTTTATTGCCTGGCCAGCCGAAAGGATCCCCGCGAGTTTGGTGAATTCCTGACTCATGTTTGTCATCTGCTCCAGTGTGGAGAACTGGGCCATCTGTGCGACAAACTCCTTGTCTTCCATCGGTGCTGTAGGATCCTGATGGGAGAGCTGGGTGATAAGAATTTTGAGAAACTCGTCCTTCCCCAGTCCGGAAGAAGCTGCCTGCCCACCTTTTAGAGCCGCATTCACCGTATTCACCTGCATTTGCACCTTGGCCCTTTCAGTAGTTGTTAATGTTGTCGAAAAATCCATACTTCCTCCACTTACACCATGAGATTGATCGTATATTCCATGATACTGACATCCTGTGCAGCCGGCACGTGCTCATCTAAAATTTTTACGCCTTGTGCGCTCATAGGATTGTCTCTCTCCTGTTCCCGGCGGGTCTCTCCCCGTCCCCTTCCAAGACTTACATCCAGTCCTGATGTTTCGAAGCCGTTTTCTCTGAACGCCCGGTACAGGGATTCAAGGTTATTTTCGAAGGCTTCCCTTACTATATTATTTTCGACAATAATTTTACCGGCTATATGGTTATCCTGAAGATTCAGCCAAATTCGAACAGTTCCGAATTTTTCAGGTTTGAGAACGAGTCGTATCTCACCGCTGCTCTGATTCTTCAGAATAATACTCGCATTCTTAACAATATCTGAGTTAAGCTGCTGTTTAAGATTTTTCAAAAGAACCGTCTGATCACTTTTCGTCAGGAGCGGCCGGGCCGGTTGAGACGACAGGTCAACATCCTGTTTCGTATCAAAACTCCGAACCATATCACTTCGAGACCGTTCCTGTGAATGATCTTCGACCTGTTTGGATTCAAATTGTGCCGGGTCCTTTACTGCCATGCCGCTCTTTTCTTTTGCAGCAGCCGTTTTTGAACGCACATCCAAAACGAACACTTTGCCTTTCCGTTTCACACTGTTCTTCGAATCACCGTGGGAACGGGACCCTTCCTCTTTCCGCTCTTTCCCTTTTTCAGTTTGAGAAAACTGTTTACTATTCACCTGTGCCGGAAAGAGTGTCCCCTTTTCCTCAGAGAACGATCCGGTAGCGCCTTTTCCCGTCAGGTTCCGTATGGCCTCCTTCTGCATGTCAGAAGCGGGTTTGTCCAGGTAGACGATTATTTCAGCTTCCATGAGACCCTCCGGGTCCACTGTAATGAGCGCCCCGGGTTTCACCACGTCCGATTGCACAACCCGAAGCTGCGGTTTTTCCGTTCCGGCTGAAGAAGATATCCGCAGTAATCCCGGTTTTTTCACCATTTTTAGTGCACCTTCCTGCAGCTCACCCGGATCGAATAGTGTCCCCTTCACCTGAGTCGGAACCAGGGCCGGTACCGCCTTTTTTTTATGCAGGACAACCTCCTTTTTCTTCGCAGCTTCACTTTTTTAATCTTTTTCGGAGGCACTCTTAAGCATCTTTCTAAATGAATTTCCGTTATTATCGGAAATCTCCGTGTTTCCGGTGTCCGTTTTCACGGATTTTGTCTGTTCGAGGATCGCAGTACCATCGAGAACTGCAATTTCCACGTACACCCCCTTAAGGTCGTTTAACCATTTTACGCTGCAAAACCGCCGCCCGCTCCGGTTTCATCAGAGAGAGCCAATAAGAAACTATGGAATCTTCTCCAGCAGCCTGAGCGAGCTCTTCTGTCGTTCGCAGAAGGTCTATCACGTCCTGATCTTCCATCCTGCTTAAAATTTCGACAGCATTGGCCGGCGGCATGCCGACCAGGTATACCGCACTTTGTTCTAGGTTCGCTCTTTTATTGTCGTACTGACTCGTCCTCTCGATAAATGATTTTTCTCTTTCTGCTACAGCTTTTTCCATTTCCTTAAGACTTTCCAGTTTCTGCTGCACTTCCCCTTCCTGCTGTTGGATGGCTTCTTCCCTCCTGTCCAATTCCTCGGCTCTTAAGGCAAGGGCCTCCCACTGTTTCCCCAGACGCTGTTCATCCAGAAGTTCCGGAGCTTCAACATTATCAATCGGGGTCCTGGTCCGAATTCGCAGCAGGGAAAGCACAGGAGCTATCGTATCTTTTGCGTTTATAATCCCCAGGTAATCAAACCAGAGGAGACCTCCAAAAACGAGGGCTACTATGAGTAAAAACAGGACGAAAATCCTCGGTCCCGGCCGTATCCCTGGACTAACAGCCATGGTATCCCCCTTGTAAACATGTATTACCGCGTGTAATTCGATATATTGATATCATCGACGGTCTTTATTTCCTTATCATACTGTTTTTTCTTGTCTTCCTTTTCCCTTCTTTCCTTCAACTTTTCCAGTATTTTTCGTTTTTTTGACACTTCCTTGTATTCTAACCGGATCCTCTCCCGTTCCGCCTCTTTTTCCATCAGCTCTTGAGCCAGTTTCCCGGCATTCTGTTCCAGTCTCCGTATATACAGTTCACGTACTTTCAGGTACTCAATGTCACAGCCGGTATGTGCATCCTCTGGCCCGAAGATTCGTTTTTTTTCTGAAATGAGATCTTTGATTTCCCATTCCATCTTCAGGCAGACACCCGTTATGTGTGCGAGTTTCAATTCCCATTCTCTTTCCCGGTACTTCCGTATCTCCAGCAGTTTTTCGAGGCGGAACCTAAACCTTCTCACCGGTTTTTTCCTCTTCCGGGATATCTATTTCCGCTATTTCTCCCATGGCTGAAAGGGTATCTTCAATAGCCGCTTTTTCCTCGACTCCCTGAATCAGAAACGCTTTTATGACAGCCATTTTATCTATAGCCTCATCAATATCCGGATTCGTCCCTTTCACATAGGCACCGACATTGATTAAGTCCTCAGCTTCGCTGTACACAGCCATGAGTTTTCGCAGGTACCCGGCGGCATCCCTGATATGTTTCCCACAAACCTTTATCGCCAGCCTGGAAATACTGTTTAACACATCTATTGCAGGATAATGGTATTGAGATGCCAGCTTTCTTGAGAGAACCAGGTGCCCGTCTAAGATTCCCCTCACATTGTCCGACACAGGTTCATCCATATCATCCCCATCCACAAGAATCGTGTAAAACCCTGTTATCGTACCGTATTCGGAAGTCCCGCAACGCTCCAACAGTTTCGGAAGGGTAGAAAATACGGAGGGGGTAAATCCCCGGGTCGCCGGGGGTTCGCCAATTGCCAGCCCGATCTCCCTCTGAGCCCGGGCGAAACGGGTAACACTATCGAACAGAAGCATTACATCCCTTCCCTGGTCACGAAAGTACTCTGCAATGGTTGTTGCAGCAAACGCACCGCGTATCCTTGAAAGGGGAGGAGCATTGGAAGAAGAAACGACGATCACAGACCGCTTAAGACCTTCTTCGCCAAGATCATTCTCTATAAATTCCCGAACCTCTCTGCCCCGCTCTCCGATGAGAGCAATCACATTGATATCCGCTTCCGTGTTTCGTGCTATCATGCCGAGAAGAGTTGATTTTCCCACACCGCTTCCGGAAAAGATGCCGATCCTTTGCCCTTTCCCTACCGTATTGAGGCCGTCGATTGAGCGTACACCCGTTACAATCCGCTTCGTTATCCTCTGGCGGGTAAGTACGTCCGGCGGATCGTTATACACCGAATACCTCTCTTCGGATCCGAGGCTCCCTTTCCCGTCTATCGGCCGCCCCATGCTGCCCAGGACACGGCCGAGAAGTTTCTCAGAAACCGGAATAGTAAGGGTTTCTCCCACGGCTATGACAACACACCCCACTTCTACCCCTTCCATGCTCTCATACGTCATGAGTTGAACGGTAGTGCCTTCCAGGCCCACCACTTCCGCCCAGACAACACCACGTCCCTTGGGCACCACGATCTGGCATAATTCTCCCACTACTACCTGTGGACCATTACTTTCCAGGAGCAGACCCTGAACCTTCTGTATGACACCGGTATATTTGACAGGATCGAACCCCTCAAGTACGGTTGTGTATTTTTCGAATAGTTCCACGCCCCCTCCCAAAGAACGATTGTTACTGCTTTTCCTGTTTCACTTTTATCGGGCCCAACTCCATGATCTTCTCTTCTATTTCCCTGAATTGCGAAGAAATACGGGCATCGATTTCGCCGAAATCGGTTTCGATAAGGCACCCGCCTCTATCCACGGTGGAATCCTCCACCACGGTTATCGAGTTGACATTTTCCACCATGCGCATGAAATCTTTTACATGATCGGAAGTCAGTTTTACATCTTCTAAGTTTACCCGGATAACCACGTCTCCACGGCTTTTCAGTTTCCGGAGCGCCTGGATAACGTTATTGATCACCACGTTCTTCTGATTTTCGGATATGACTTTTATAACCTTCGAAGCGATAAGGAGTACCAGATTGATCACCTGGGTTTCCGACTCCTCCAGGATGTCGTTCCTCTTTGCGATAGCACCATTGATGATGGAGTGGAGCTGTGCAATGAGACGCTCTACTTCTGCATTGCCTGCGATATACCCTTCTTCACTCCCCTTGGCGAAACCCTTATCATACGCCTCGGATTCCAGACCTTCTATTCTCTGCTCTGCGTCTCCGATGATCCGTTCAGCCTTCTCCCTCGCTTCCCGAAGCGCTATTTCCACTTCATCTTCCGCTTCCTGTCTGATTTTCTGTGCTTCGTTCTTTTTCTCTTTTAACTCTTCGAAACCGGCCTCTTCAGCCTCCTTGATAATCCTATCCGCCTCTTCCTTTGCTCTGGCAATCATCGCGGCTTTTTCCTGTTCCCAGTTTTCCTTGAAGGCTTGTGCTTCTCTACGCAGATCGTCCGCTGTGGGCCCTGAGTATTCTTCTACTGTTTCTACTTCTTCTATCTCTTCGACTTTAGAAATCGGTGGTTCTATGTATACCGTCTTAGCCACATTGGTAATTTCTATAGGCCTGAAAACATTCTTTGACGCCACAAAACCCCTCCTATACAATCATTTCGTCTTCACCGGAACGGGCTACAACGATTTCTCCCTGTTCTTCCAGCTTCCTGATAATTGATACGATCTTCTGCTGGGCTTCTTCTACATCCTTAAGCCGTACAGGACCCATATATTCCATATCTTCCTTCAGCAGTGTTGCTGCACGCTTGGACATATTCCGGTAGATCTTGTCCTGTACTTCCGAATCCACTGCCTTGAGAGCTTTCGCAAGTTCTGCAGTATCCACCTCCCGAAGCACCTTCTGGATCGCCCGGTCGTCCAGGAGAACAATATCCTCGAATACGAACATCCGCTTTTTGATCTCTTCTGCCAGTTCCGGATCTTCCTCCTCCAGCGATTCGATAATTACTTTTTCCGTAGACCGGTCAACCAGGTTCAGGATATCCACAATACTCTCTACACCGCCTGCGGCAGTATAATCTTCCGAGGAAAGAGTAGATAGCTTTTTCTCCAGTACCCGCTCTACTTCCCGCAGGACCTCCGGTGATGTCCGGTCCATGGTAGCGATACGCTTTGCGATATTAGACTGTATCTCATGGGGCAGGCTGGAAAGAATAACAGAAGCTTTCCCGGGTTCGAGATACGCAAGGATCAAGGCGATAGTCTGGGGATGCTCCTGCTGGATAAAGTTGAGCAGGTGAGTAGGGTCGGTTCTCCGGATAAAATCAAAAGGACGTACCTGCAGGGAGCTGGTAAGCCTGTTGATAATATCAACGGCTTTCTGGGAACCCAGTGACTTTTCCAGGAGTTCCCGTGCATAATCGATGCCCCCGGTGGTTATGAAGTCCTGGGCCATCATGAGCTCCTGGAATTCCAACAGCACAGCATCCCTGTCATGAGCCTCTACGGAATCGAGGCGGGCGATTTCGAAGGTGAGAGCTTCTATCTCATCCTCCCTTAAGTGTTTGAAGATCTCCGACGAGATTTCGGAGCCCAGGGTAACGAGAAAAATTGCCGCCTTCTGTCTCCCGGAGAGTTGTTTTTTCGACCCCATCTTTTTTCCACCAACCGTAGCGGTTTCACTGGCAGGCGCTTTAGCCATATCCTACTCCTCCACGAGCCAGGTACGTATCAGCTGAGCTACATCCTCGGGATGCTCTCTGGCCATATTAATCGCATTTTCCTGCATCTCCATGCGTGCCCGTTCTTCCACGGACATCTGTACTTCAACGCCCTCTTCCTCTGCGCTGCGCAGAGCAGCCTCACGCATTGCCTGATGCTGCCGTGAGAGCTCTTCCTCCCTCAGTTTTCTCCGACGCTCTACTTCCCGGGAGGCAAACCGGAACACGATGAACACCACCATGAGAGCTGCGAGGCTGAGGATCGAATAGAGAACCGTCCGTCTTATCCGGTCTTTCGTACGGAAACGCTCATCCTCCCCATTGAACTGGGCGGTCCGGTCAAACTGGAGGTGCACAACACTTACACTGTCCCCACGGTCGCGATCATACCCGATTGCGTGCTCTACCAGAGTTTGGGCTTTGCTCAGTTCCTCATCCGTAACCGGAGTGTATTCCCTCTGAATACTCCCATCAGGGTTGAACTGTACATTACCCTCTTCATCGTACACCCATGTCCACATCCCATCGATAGCAACGGCGATAGTTATCCTCTCGATTTCCCAGGGACTTTTCTCCTCATAGGTGTTCCGGGTGTTCACTACGTCGTTACGGGTTGTCTGCTGGTTGGAATAGTTGCCCACCAGTCCCTCCAGATCTTTGTACGCCGGCGGGGTCTGCCCTTCCTGGCCTGGAGGGCCCTCAGGGTTGAACCCGGTGCCTTTAAACTCTTCGTCAACAAGATGTTCAGAGATAGTTATCGATTCTATCACCTCCGTTTCATCAAAAGGTGTACGGGGATTGTCAGCCTTCATGGTAATGGGAAAATGTTCTTCCGTCTCAACGGTTTTCTTTCCCATGTTGAGGGTGATGTCAACATTGATGATTCTTATCCGGTCGTTTCCATAAATTGCCTTCAATTCACCCAGTATCCCGTTCATATACTGCCTTTCCAGGTCCCTCTTCGTCTTCATCTCCCGTTGTGCCAATTCCAGACGGTCTACATCGATAAGTCCTTCAAAATCATTCAGCTGATTTCCCTGGTGGTCGGTGATAACGATGTTTTCATCCTGGAGACCTTCAACTGCATACTTGATCAGTTTCACGATCCCTTCGATCTTCCTCTTGTTCGTGGCGATATCCGATCCCGGCCGTGGTGTGATGATAATAGACGCAGTAACAGGATTCTGATCTTCAGCAAACAGTTCATTTTCAGGCAGAACCAGACTTACCTTTGCAACATCGACCTCCTCTAACGCTTCGATGTGCTGCTCGACGCTCTGCCGAATTGCTTCCCGTAAGTTGACGTTCCGCTCGAAGTCGGTAAGTGTCCACCTGTCCATCTTGAAAATTTCCCAGGGGGATGTCTCCGGCGGCATGAGATCTTCTCTTACGAGGATTGCTACCATTCGCTGAGCCGTTTTCTTATCCCCGACGAGAATTCTGCCGTCTGCGGTTATGGTGTGATCAACATTTTCTTCATCGATTCGCATCGAAATCCGGTTGAGAAGGTCCTCATCCGTGATTCTCGAGGATATCAGCGGAACCATACCCGGTGATGCGTTAAATGAAGCAAGTAGAATTATTGCAAAAATCGCACCGCCGACTACTACAAAAAGGATTACCTTCTGCACTGTCGACCATTTTATCCAGAGTTCCTTAAACTGACTAAGAAACTTTTTGAGCCATTCGTTCATTTCCCCCTCCCGAATGAAATGAGTTATTGATATCCTATGATGAATCTACCGTCATAAACTCCCTACGTCCTTTCCTACCGCTTAGCGTATACTGATAATTTCCCGGTACGCCTTCAGCGCATGATCCATCACTGCTTTTGTCAAAGAAATCGCAGTGTTCGCCTTTGCCATGGCAATAGTCACATCATGAACATCAACACTCTCCGGATCCATCAGCATCTGCTGATTCAGACTCGCACTGTCCTGAACCAGGGCGTTCGCATCCATCAGGCTTTTTTTCAGCAGTGTTCCGAAACCGGTTCCACTCTCCCTTTCCTGGACAGGTATTCTCCCGTCAGCGCCTAAATGGCGTGGATATGTACGTTTCATGGATACGATATCGCCGGAAACCTGCGCAGCGTTCAGTATATTCATATCTTACCGTTACCTCCCAATCTCAAGAGCTTTCATAAACATCGATTTGGAACCGTTTATCACTGCAATATTCGCTTCGTATGATCTGGATGCGGCAATCATATCCACCATTTCATTGACCACATTCACGTTGGGATATTCCACGTATCCTTTCCGCGGGCCTGTTTTGATTGCGTCCGGGTGGGTCGGATCGTATACGAGTCTCGGCTGCTCATCCATGTCCTTTGCAATTTCTGTAATCCGCACCCCTTTGCCGATCCCGTTATCCAGTGCAGAAGGTAAAAAGGGGCTTCGCCAGTAGGGCTGTGATACCCTGGGACGGAACACCACCCTGCTCCTCCTGAAGGGCCCACCTTCAGCGGTCCTGGTAGTACCTGCATTGGCAATATTATCGGCAATAACGTCCAGGCGGGTTCTCTGGGCGGTGAGCCCTGATGAAGCTATGTTAATGGAGCTGTATAATCCCATTTATTCCTCCTTACCGGAGCACCATGTTGACCTGGGTAAACTGATTCTGTACAGCCTGGGTCATAATCTGGTAGCTCAGCTGGTTATGGAGTGCCAGCATGGTTTCTTCTTCCAAATCCACGTTGTTGCCGTTGTTTTTGGAAGAACTTAAGTAATCCAGCACCCTTCTCGGTTTTACCGTTCGGTAATCGATCGGGCGGTTGAAGGGTATATGCCTTGGATCTGTCATCTTCGCCGGAATGGTTGTCTTCCGCTGACTTTCAATCGCCCGTTTCAGTTCAGCTTCGAAATTAACCACTGTCCGCTTAAAATTCGGCGTGTCCGAATTTGCTATGTTATTGGCAATGACACTCCTCCGAAGCATGGCAACATCCATCCCCCGGTGAAGCATGTCAACGGTCTTTCCGAAACTGTTATTTAAAAACATTTGTTTCACTCTCCCTAAGTCTGCCAGGATAGTACATCAATCCTAGTATCGGTCATTATCTTTCCCTACCTTACAGGATGTATCTGCTCAAATCCTGGTCCTCTACTATGTCCTGGAGCCGCTCCTCCACATACTCCTGGGTAATGGAAATAGTCTGGCCGTCCAGGTCCGGTGCATTGTAGGAAATATCTTCCAGGAGAAGCTCCATGATTGTATGCAGCCGCCGTGCACCGATATTTTCCGCCCTGGAGTTAATCTCTGCGGCGAGTTCCGCGAGCCGCTCTATTGCCCTCTCCTGGAACTCGATGGTAACTCCCTCGGTTTTCAAAAGCTCCCGGTACTGCTTCAGCAGGGCATTCCGGGGCTGAGTAAGAATCATAACGAAATCTTCCTTGGAAAGTTCATTCAATTCCACCCTTAAAGGGAAACGGCCCTGAAGCTCCGGAATAAGGTCCGAAGGTTTGCTTATGTGAAACGCTCCGGCTGCGATAAACAGTATATGAGAAGTATCTATCATCCCGTGCCGTGTATGAACTTTGCTTCCTTCCACGATGGGAAGGATATCTCTCTGTACGCCTTCCCTGGATACATCCGCCCCGCCACGGGTATCTTTTGCGGCGATTTTGTCTATCTCATCGATGAAGATTATACCCATCTCTTCTACCCGTTCCCGGGAAAGTTCCGCCACCCGTTCGGTATCCACCAGCTTGTCCAACTCCTGTGACTGGATAATTTCCCGGGCATGGCGAATGGAAACGAGCTTTTTTTTCTTCCTTCCGCCTAAAAGGTTGGTAATATTCCCCAGGTTAAGGTCCATTTCCTCGAAACTGGTGCCCGAGAAGATCTCAATTGAAGGCATGGAACTTTTTGAAGTCTGTATTTCAACCTTTTTATCATCGAAGTCACCATGACGAAGTTTTTCCCGGAATTTCTCTCTCGTGCTTTTCTGTGAATCCGACTGTATGAATCCTGCAGTTCCGGAGCCCGGCTGGACTTCCTTTACCTTTTCCGAACCAGGTAAAAGGAGATCCAGAAGAACTTCTTCAGCCCTTCGCTCTGCTTCTTCTTTTACTTCTTCCTGCAGTTCCTGTTTGACCATGGACATGGAGACAGACATAAGGTCCCGGACCATGGACTCCACATCCCTTCCGACATATCCGACTTCGGTGTACTTTGTTGCTTCCACCTTGATAAAAGGAGCATCGCAGAGCTTGGACAGCCTGCGGGCTATTTCGGTTTTTCCTACTCCTGTAGGCCCTATCATGATGATATTCTTAGGAGCTACCTCTTCCCGGAGTTCGTCCGGCAGTTTCCTCCGCCTCATACGGTTCCTCAACGCGATGGCTACCGCCTTTTTCGCCTTTTCCTGGCCGATAATATACCGGTCGAGTTCCTGCACGATCTCTTTCGGCGTTAAGTCGTCGAAAGTATTTTTCATGCCAGTTCCTCCACAATAATTTGTTCGTTCGTGTAGATGCATATTTCAGATGCAATTTTAAGGGACCGCCGGGCGATCTCGCCTGGAGAAAGCTCGGAGCTTGAAAGGAATGCAAGAGCTGCAGCATAGGCGAAACTGCCCCCGGATCCGATTGCAATGATTCCCTCGTCAGGTTCAACCACATCCCCGGTCCCGGAGATGAGTAGAATTGTGGAGGAATCCGCTACCAGAAGCATTGCCTCCAGCCTGCGGAGTGTTCTGTCGGTCCTCCAGTCTTTTGCCAGTTCTACAGCTGCACGGGTCAAATCACCGTGATACTCCTTAATTTTTTCTTCAAACCGCTCGAACAGGGTAAAGGCATCTGCAGTCGCGCCGGCAAATCCAACGAGGATCTTTCCATCATAGATTTTCCGTACCTTTCGTGCAGTCCCCTTCATCACAGTATTCCCGAAAGTAACCTGTCCATCTCCCCCCATTGCGACACTGTTTCCCTTTCTTACGGCTATTACTGTTGTTCCTCTTATTTGTGTCATCGTTATACCATTCCTATCGTTTTGCATGAGGATGCGCCTTTTCATACACTTTTTTCAGCCGCTCTATACCTACATGAGTGTATATCTGGGTCGTCGATAGATTCGAATGTCCAAGCATTTCCTGAACCATCCTGATGTCGGCTCCTCTGTCCAGAAGGTGAGTGGCAAAGGTATGCCTGAAGGTGTGGGGAGAAATTCTTTTCGCAATCCCCGCTTTCTGGACATACCTGGCAATGATGTAGGCAATCCCCCTGGCCGTAATACGCCATCCCTGTCTGTTTAAAATGAGTGCCCTGACGGCATCATTGTCCTGGGACCGCGCATACCCGTCTCTTAAAGCTACATACCGTTTTAAGACATCCATCGCCAGCCCCCCGATAAAAACCAGCCTCTCTCTGCCTCCCTTCCCCCGGATAAGGGCGTTTCCTTCTTTAAAATCCACTTCTGTGACATCCAGATCTACGATCTCAGAAATCCTGCACCCGGTGGAATAGAGGAGTTCCAGGATAACCCGGTCCCTGAGTCCCCAGAAAGAATCTTCAGGGAGCATGAACAATGAATCAAGCTCTTCTTCGAATAGAAAACCCGGAAGCTTTCTTCTCCGTTTCAGTCCCCGTATCCCTATAGTCGGGTTTCTTATCCATCCGTGATGTTTGACGAGATACGAGTAAAACATCCTCAGGGCGGAGAGGACCCGGTTCAGGGTAGCAGTGGAAAGGCCCAGGGCGGAAAGTTCCGTGAGAAAGCCGCGAACATCATGAATACTCACTTCGTCCAGGGAAACACCCGGAGAGCGGAGGTACTCTTCAAACCGGTGCAGATCATTACCATAAGACCGTACGGTAGCGTCTGAAAGATTGCGGACGCTCTTTATATATAAGAGATATTCCTCAATCATACTTTTCCTTTACCTCGTCCGGTCCATCGACAGATGTATGGAGAAAATCACAATCCGGATTAATACAAGCTTTATAATCTCCCCGTTTCTTATCACTCTTCTGTACCAGGAACCATCCGCATTTGGGACAGTTGGACTCGGTCGGTTTGTGATGGGTTATGAAATCGCATTCCGGGTAATTCGTACATCCATAGAACTCCTTCCCGCGACCGCCCTGTTTTCTCCGGGCAACGATTTTACCGTCGCACTCAACCCGGGGACAATCCGCCAGAGGTACGGATTTGGTGTTCATGCATTCCGGAAAACCGGTACAGGCCAGGAAAAATCCGTATCTGCCCAGTTTTTTAACCATCGGTCTCCCGCACTTTTCACATACGTAATCCGTTTCTTCATCGAGAATGCCTTTCACACTCTCCAGGGTATCCATGATGTGATCCACTTGTTTCTTAAACGGCTCGTAGAATTCCCGAATAACGTTCTTCCAGTCTTCCGCTGTTTCTTCCACCATATCAAGTTTCTTTTCCATCACCGCCGTAAAATTAACATCCAGAACATTCGGGAAGGAGGTACTGAGCATCTCGTAGATAATCTTCCCCAGTACCGTAGGAATGAGCTGTTTGCTTTTACGGACTACATAATACCGGTCCAGGAGGACCGATATGATCGGAGCATACGTAGAAGGTCTCCCGATACCCTTTTCCTCCAGGATCTTCACGATACTGGCGTCGGTATACCTTGGCGGTCCGGAAGTGAAATGCTGCTCAGGGTGGAACCCCACCAGGTCAACTTTTTCGCCGGTTTCAAGTTTCGGAAGACTCTTTGTCCTCTCTTCCGAACGGAGAAGCTTGAGCACGTTCTGGAACCCCTTGCGCACTATTTTTGTGGCAGAAGCCCGAAACCGTCCCTCCTGGATCACAAACTCAACACTCCTGGTGGAACTTACGGCATTTTTCATCTGCGAAGATACGAACCGCTCCCAGATAATGCGGTACAGTTTATACTGGTCCTTGGAGAGGCTTTCCTTCATTGTATCCGGAAGATAGGACACAAAGGTAGGCCTGATCGCTTCATGAGCATCCTGAGCGCCCTTCCCCGGGGAATATCTTAAAGGAGTATCCGGCAGATCTTCAGGATAGTGTCCGTTCAAATATCTCCGCACATCATCTAAAGCCTGATTGGATACCCTGGTTGAATCGGTTCTCATGTAGGTAATCAGACCGACACGGCTCGCCCCTAAGCTTATACCTTCATAAAGTTGCTGGGCGATCTGCATTGTTTTTCTTGAGGTAAATCCCAGCCTGTTGGCAGCGGTCTGCTGCAGTGTAGAAGTCGTGAAAGGCGGACGGGGCCGGATGTTCTTCGTTGTCTCCTTGATATCCGCAACTTCCGCAGGAAAACCTTCCAGGGCTTTTATTATCTTTTCCACACTCTTTTCATCCGATAGAACGGGCTTTTCACCGTTCATAAGAATAAGCTGGGCAAGAAACGCAGTTTTCCCCTTTTTCAACTCCGCATCCAGGGTCCAGTACTCTTCAGGAATAAACTCCTCTACCTCTTCTTCCCTCTCGCAGATAAGCCGGAGGGCTACAGACTGGACTCTCCCTGCGCTCAAGCCGTTTTTCACCTTTTTCCATAAAAGAGGAGATAGATTATATCCAACCAGCCGGTCGAGTATCCTTCGGGCTTTTTGCGCATTGACCTTGTTCATGTCGATGCCGTCGGGATGGGCGACAGCTTCCTTGATCGCATTCGGCGTTATTTCATTGAAAACGATTCGTTCGATATTCAGATCCGGATTCTTTTTAAGAATTGCATTTTTCAAATGGTAGGATATTGCTTCTCCCTCACGGTCATTATCCGATGCCAGCAGCACAGCTTCCGATTTGTTCGCCTTCGATACCAGTTCTTTCAGTATCTTCGCTTTTCCCCGCACGGTGATGTATTCAGGTTCAAAACCATTATCTACATTGATAGCGATACGGGACTTGGGAAGATCAATCAGATGACCCATCGATGCTGTTACTATGTAGTCCGGCCCGAGATACTTCTCGATTGTTTTCGCTTTCGCAGGTGATTCAACTACTAAAAGAGTCTTACCTTTCTTTCCCATACCAATCAACTCCTGAAGCCGGCTCCTTGATGAAATAATACTTCTCCCGCGAGTTCTTCTTCAAGGAATTCCGCCAATATTTTTCCTGTGTGATCACTGTCTCCCGACCGTTGCTCCGGAATACTTGTCTTTCCAGGTGTCATTCCCCATTCAGCCAGAACTTCCAAGGCTCCTTGGATAACAGATGCTCCATCTACTGCCAGCGCCATGGTTCCGTCACCGGTTAAGGGATGCAGTCCCTGACTGTGTACAAAGATATCTCTTCCCTGGTCAAGGGCAAAATCAGCTGTAATCAGTGCACCTGACCGGGCAGGAGCCTCGACAACGGCAACACCCCTGCAGATACCACTTAGAATCCTGTTCCGCTCCGGGAAATGATACCTTAAAGGCGGGGTAGAAGGAACATATTCGGTGAGAAGAGTTCCCCCGGAATCGAGAATAGTTCTCGCCAGGGCTTTATTCTCTGCCGGATAGATCTCGTCTGCACCGGTACCCATTACGGCACAGGTATACCCCTTCCCGGCAAGTGCTCCATTATGGGCTTCGGTGTCGATACCCCGGGCCAGTCCTGAAACAACCCCCATCCCAATTACTCCTGCCTCCATTGCCAGGGAAAAAGCCGCTTTCCCCGCCTTCCCTGAGGGATACCGGGTCCCGACAACACCCAGAAAGGGATGTTCCGAAGGAGGGATTGCACCCCGGCAGAACAGGAGGTACGGCGGGTCCCATATCTCCCTCAGCTGGGGAGGATATGCCGCATCGTGGATGTGGAGAACATCAGTCTGAATACTCTCCAATATCCGAAAATCCGATTCCGCACGCCGTACAATTTCGGAAGTATCCGGCATCGGAGCACGGAACCCGGAGCCGATAATAGCCTGCAGATCGTTCCTGTTCAGCCGGGTAAGGGCGTCGGAAGTGTCCATGACTTCTTCCACAAGGAGTTTCTGCTCCGTCTTAAGGAAGCCCATCCTGTGAATACCTAGTCGGAGTACACCATGATCCGTCATACAACCCCCTCCAACAGTTGTCTCCTGTTCGCCGCCGCTTTGCTTTTACGAAACTCGTCCGTTGAGGTTTCCTCTATCGTCTCGTACAGCTCTATTGCCTCTTCGATCCTCCTGGACTGTACATATACTCTTGCCAGCAGGAACATGGCATCCGAATTCTTCTTCTGGATACGCAGAACCCGCTCCAATAGAGGTGCGGCATCAAACGGCCTGTCCAGTTCGAATACGTACAATATCGCAAGGCCATACAGGGCATCCACGTACCGTGCGTCCAGTTCGATAGCCCGGTTATAGTATTTTTCTGCACGGAGAAAGTACTGCTCTCTCTTTTGAGAATCCATCGCCGACTTTGCCATCCTGGCGGAACAGACTGCACCGAGTTGAAAAAGAACCGGGTTCTCCGGGTTGTAAAAAATTGCATCCTCCAGGCTCTCCAGTGCCAAACCATACATCTCCCGATCCAGATACTTTACCGCAAGGAGTTTATAATAGTGCCCCAGCTGCTGGTTGGCCTCGATTGTCCGGTCGGCAACACTTTCATACCGTTTTATGGCCTCCTGGATTTCCTTTATCTTTTCTTCAGGCATATCCTTGCCTTTATATTCCGGCCGCTCCAGTTCCACCATTTTTGAATACACATTCTGTCTCGTCTGGTTGCAGGAACTGGGTAGAACCACGAGCACCGCTGCCGATACAAGGAGACAGATCGATGCTGCATTTAACTGATTACGCTCTGCCTTTCTACCCTTTACTATCATTCAACTGTTCCTGCTGCTTTTATCCCTGCGCTCCTGGGATGAAATCTGGCATGAGATTTTTTCAGGTCTTCCTTGTCCAGGTGAGTATACACCTGGGTGGTCCCGATATCCGCATGTCCCAATAGTTCCTGCACTTCCCTTAAGTCAGCCCCCCCCTGGAGAAGGTGGGTCGCAAAGGAATGACGTAACGTATGCACTTTTGCATCGATCCCGGCTTTCAGAGCAATCTGCTTAAACCGCTTCCATATTCCCTTTCTTGAAATTCCTCTTCCCAGCTGACTGATAAAAAGAGACTCATTTCCCGGCTTCCCTTTCATCAAGCCGGGCCGCGCTTCCCCAAGATACTTCCCCAGCCAGTAAGCAGCTACTTCTCCCAAGGGGACAAGACGTTCCTTGCCGCCCTTCCCGGTGACCCGGATTATCCCTTGAGAAATAAACACCTGCTCCGGCAAAAGGCTGACAGCTTCCGAAATACGGAGGCCGCAGGAATAAATAAGCTCGAAAAGCGCACGGTCCCTGAGTCCCACCGGCGTCCCGATATCTATACATGAGAAAAACCGTTCCAGATCTTCTCTTTTAAGGACGTTGGGAAGACAGTTCTTCTGACGCGGAGAATCCACCAGGTCCGCAGGGTTGTGCTCAACCAGCCCCTCTTCCGCTAAATAGCGGTAAAACGAACGGATGCCGCTCAAGACCTTAGCGATAGTACGCTGATCCACCGGCGTAAGCTGTCTCTGAACAAGAAACGCGATAACATCCTTTGAAGATGCGGAAGCCGGGGCGATTCCTCCCTTGTTCAGATAATTACAGTATGCTGCACACTCCCTGGTATAGGTTGATACCGTTTCTCTGGAGAGTCTTCGTTCGACAGCGAGATAACTTCGGTATCTGTGCAGTAATCGATCGTTCATCTTCAAATCCGTCTTGTTAAGCCTCGTTCTGCTTTGTCAGGTTCTGGTCTCTTAGAATGGTCGGGATCCCTAAGTCAGTGTCAGGGGAATTCCGTTCCAGAAGGTATTCATTGGGCATCTTCCGGATAATTCCTTCTTTCATCCTCAGCCAGTCCGGATATTTAATAATCTCCGACGGACCTGCCTCTTCCACATCCGGCTGAACAACAGATCCCTCCACGGTAAACCCGGTGGCAATAACCGTTACCCTAACCTCGTCAGCCAGGGCGGTATCGATGCAGTTGCCGGGAATAATAAGGGCATCATCATCCGCATTGGAAGTAATGATATTTACAATTTCGCTGTATTCCGTAAGAGAGAAATCGCTGCCGCCGGTTACATTAACCAGGATTCCTTTTGCCCCTTCTATCCGGGCATCTTCCAGGAGAGGATTGTTGATAGCGTTCGTTGCGGCATCTACAGCACGGTTTTCGCCGACGCCGATACCGATACCCATGATAGCATCCCCTTTCCCTTTCATAATCGTTCTCACGTCTGCAAAATCGATATTGATCATTCCCGGAATTGTTATGAGGTCGGATATTCCCTGTACACCCTGTCTCAATACATCGTCCGCAACGAGAAACGCTTCCTTGATAGGAGTTTTTTTCTCGACGATCTTGAGCAGATACTGGTTGGGGATGGTGATGAGGGTATCTACGGCTTCCCTCAGTTTTTTAATCCCTTCGTCGGCGAGTAACTTTTTTTTCTTGCCTTCGAACTCGAAGGGTTTAGTTACAACCGCTACGGTAAGAACATTCATCTCCCGGGCAATGTTGGCGACTACCGGAGCCGCACCTGTCCCGGTTCCGCCTCCCATTCCGGCGGTGACAAAGACCATGTCCGCGCCGGCAAGAACATTACGTATCCGCTCCTTATCTTCCAGGGCGGCTTTCTCTCCTATTTCGGGTACACCGCCGGCCCCCAGCCCTCCTGTGAGTTCCGACCCCAGGGGCAGTTTAATTTCCGCTTCGGAGAGTTTCATAGCCTGCAGGTCGGTGTTCGCCGCAATGAACTGGACGTTCTGAACGCCCCGGGCAATCATGCGGTTTACTGCATTGCTACCTCCGCCTCCGACTCCGATTACTTTGATGACTGTTGATGAATTGACGTTTTCATCGATAACTTCAATATGCATTTCCCCCTCCCAGAGCAATACACAGTACGTATAGTATGAGCCTTACGGAGCTCTTAAAAAAATTCTTTCATCCATTCTCTCAGCTTTTCGAGGAACCCCTCGCCCTTTACCCTGCCGGCCCCGGATTCGTATCCTGATCCTCTCCTGACAGCGCCGAAAAGCGCGAGTCCCACCGCAGTGGCATAAATGGGGCTTCGATACTCTTCCTCGAGTCCCCCCATTCTCTTAGGGTATCCCACCCGGGCGGGAACCCCGAATACTTCTTTTGTCAGCTCAGCTACACCCTGCATAAGGGCTCCTCCGCCGGTGAGAACAACACCCCCGCCTAAATGGCGGAGATACCCTTTTTTTTCAATCTGTTCCTTTACCATGGACAGTATTTCCGTCATCCTGGACTGTATTATTTTACACATCTCCTGTTTCGGAATAGCCGCAGTGGGCCAGCCTCCTACACCGGGAATGATGACATCTCCATTTGTATCTACCATAGGCAGGAAACAGCAGCCTGCCTCTTTCTTGATCTGTTCCGCCGCTTCAAGGGGAGTTTTTAAAAGAATCGATAGATCACTGGTAACCTGACTTCCCCCTAACGAAATCACATTTGTGTGATACGGAGACCCATCTATATGGAGGAGCACATCGGTTGTTCCGCCCCCGAGATCGATAAGCAGTACTCCCAGTTCCTTTTCATCCTCTGAAAGGATAGCAGCGGAAGAGGCTAAGGATCCGAGAATGATATCATTCACCTTGAATCCTGCACGGTTGACACATTTCAACAGGTTCTGTGCCGACGTAACCGAACCGGTAATGATGTGTACCTCTGCTTCCAGTCGTATACCTATCATATCCAGAGGATTCTTAACACCCCCCTGGTCATCCACTATATATTCCTGGGGGATCACATGAAACACTTCCCGGTCCATGGGAATCACGATGGCTTTTGCAGCATCGATAACCCTCCCCACATCTTCGCGGGTGATCTCCCTGTTTTTTCCTGTCACCGCCACAACACCTTTCGAATTGATCCCGTCGATATGAGCACCGGCAATTCCGGTATATACGCCGTGCACTTCCCGGCCGGACATCAGCTCGGCAGCCTCTATGGCCTCTACCACAGACTGCAAAGTTGCTTCGATATTAACAACTACTCCCCGGCGGATCCCCCTGGACCGGCTGGTGCCAATTCCGATAATTTCGAGTTCATCCTTCTCATCGTATTCCCCGATAACGGCACACACTTTTGTTGTTCCGATATCGAGTCCTGTGATCGTGCTATCCATCAACGTTATATCCTGCCTCGTACGTTTTAAATACAACTTCACCGGTCCTGAAATCGAGTTCATCAGCCACACCTAACTCTTCGTGCTGAAAAACATCGAGAACCATCACGATGTACTTCAAAAGCTCAGCATCCAGCCGTTCCCCGATCCGGACACGGGTCGGATACTGCTGCAGATAGATCAACACTTCATACCTGGAATCTTTTTTCTTTACAAACTTTATTTCCGAGATCAGACTGAAGAGCTCCGGGTAGGAACTTTTCAGCGTTTTTAGATCCTTTAATACCGCCTTCAGTTCACCAGGCAGCTTCATTCCCAGTTGAATCGAAGGTGTTTTCACTCCGGATATAACAGGAAGCGCTGCTTCCGTAACAGATGTCCCAATCTGAAACACTACACCTTCATCATCAAATGCCGCCGGAACAACCACATTTTCCACATTCACTAAAATAACGCCAAGAGATTCACGCCCGGTTATGGTGATAATCAGTTTGTCAGGAAAAACTTTTGCCACCTCCGCCTCTTTGACCATTGGGTATTCCTGAAGCCGCTTTTGTATGATCTCCGGTTCGAGACTGAAATAGTATTCTTTTTTCCCGACACCTGCAAGCTTGAGAATATCGCTGTTGGAAAGGCCGATGGCATCATCAGTTACGATCTGTATCTTCTGGATAAGCAGATTAGGGGCGATAAACAGATGGAAGCACACCTCACCTGCCAGCAGCAGGGAAAGGAGAATGATGAGCATCAGAAAAAACTTGTTAGTCCTTTTTCTCTTCTTATTTCCTGGTGTGGAATGCACACTGCTCATAACGCCCAGATCTTTTGGAAACGGCTTCCGTGCTCTGTTCTTGGTCTGCTTCCCGCCGTGTGCATTGTCCCTTAAAAAAGACCCGTTAATGGTTCTATAGGTGAATCCTTCCTTTATCCCCGATGGATAGACAACATTATTCATTCCCGGAGTCTCCTGTATTACGAGAGAGGTTAAGAAGTAGTCCACACATAAGGAGTGTTATAACGATGGATGAACCTCCTGATGAGAAAAAGGGAAGAGGTATTCCGGTTGCAGGAACGATTCCGGAGACCACTGCAATATTTAAGAGAGCCTGAAAGAGGATGGCTGTGGTTATACCGAAGGCAAGGTAATAGCCGAAACGGTCTTCGCTTTTCAAAGCGATGGAGTAGCCCCGATAAGAAAATGCTGTAAAAAGAGCTACAATGAAGACAACTCCGATAAATCCCATCTCTTCGCCAAGGACGGCGAACACGAAATCTGAGTGTGCCTCGGGAAGTCCTCCCAGTTTTTTTATTCCTTCACCAAGGCCAACACCCCAGATTCCGCCGTTTATGAGAGCATCCTGGGCTGCATTTACCTGAAACCCAGCCCCGATCGGATCCATATCCGGATTCAGAAAGGCCAGGATTCTTCTTACCCTATGCTCTTTCGTTAATATCACTACGATTGCAAGGGGTATTCCCACTGCACCGAGGAGGATAAAATAAATGACCCTGATCCGTGCGATGAAAAACATGGCAAGAGCGAGGAGAAAGAGAAAAAACGCTGTAGAGAAATCGTTCTGAAAATAAATCAGCGTAATAAAGGCAAAAACCACCAGGAGCGGCGGGAACACCGCATTGAAAAAGTCATCGATCCGCTCTTCTTTCTTGCTGAAAATGTATGCCAGATAGAGGATGACCGCCACCTTTGCCAATTCTGAAGGCTGAAAAGACATTCCCCCGATAAAAATCCACCTCCTGGCTCCCATAATCTCCTTTCCAATTCCCGGTACAAAGGTCAGCCCCGTAAGAATAAACGAAATAAGAAGCAAGGTCGGGATACACCGCCGGATTGTTTCCATGGGAATCCGGGCCAGGAAGAATGCGAGAACGGCACCCACAGCAGCTTTGACAAACTGCCTTTTAAGAAAATAGAGCGGATCCTGGAATCGAAGTTCTCCATAAAAATAAGAGGCGGAAAAAAGGACTGCCAGCCCTATTCCCAGGAGGAGGATCACAACAGCGAGAAGTAAAAAATCACCCGAGTTCTGTCGAATTTTCTCTGCCGAAAACCGCATTTCCATCAGCTCTACTGCAATTTCAATGTCGAAAGACTTAAAATTGCAAATAATCCTCCTAAAATCCAGAATCTGATCACAACTTTACTCTCCGCCCACCCTTTGAGTTCGAAATGATGGTGGAGAGGCGCCATTTTAAAAACCCTTTTACCGGTTAATTTGTAAGAGGCAACCTGAATGATGACAGATGCTATTTCCAGGATAAACACACCTCCCACGATAAGGAGCAGAATTTCTTTTTTTATCAGTAGTGCGATTATTCCGATAATCCCACCCAGGGACAGACTGCCTGTATCACCCATCATCACTTCAGCCGGGTGCGCGTTGAACCAGAGGAACCCCACACAGGCACCGACAACAGCCAGACAGAGAATCGACAACTCCCCGCTGTTCTGGATATAGGGTATCTGCAGGTATTCAGCATAATCCGCACGCCCGGAGAGATAGGAAAGAACCGCAAATGCGATACCCACCATGATGATCAAACCGGAAGCCAGGCCGTCCAGTCCGTCAGTAATATTCACAGCATTTGATGTGCCTACCAGGAAGAGCACTGCCAGGGGGATATACAATACAGATAGATCGGCAACCGCCTTTTTCAGAAAGGGCAGGTATAACAAGGCAGTGTGATCGTTCTGATTCATATAGATAAGCATCACGATCACAAATGAGAGCCCGGTTTGAGCAAAAAGTTTGAACTTAGCCTTCATCCCGACAGAATTTTTCTTGAAAACCTTAAGATAGTCATCTACGAACCCGATAAGGCCGAACCCGACAATGCCCAGAAGGGCAATCCAGGTGTAGACGTTCCGGATGTCCTGCCAGAGGAACACGGAAACTGATATGGAAACATTTATCAGGATACCGCCCATGGTAGGTGTGCCGGATTTTTTCAGATGAGTCTGTGGTCCGTCTTCCCGGATTTCCTGTCCCGCCTTCTTTTTCCGGAGCCATACAATCAACTTCGGACCAAATACAAAGGAGATGAGCAGAGCTGTCACAGCCGCGTAAGCTGCACGAAATGTAATATACTGGAATATATTGAACAGCGAGAAATATTTTACTAATGGATACAACAGTTCTCTAAACACACACCCTCCCTGCCCGTTTATCCGGCAATGCTCTTTTCTATCCGTTCAAGGGCAGCAGCCCTGGAGCCTTTCAGCAGTACAACATCTCCGGTGTTTACTCCCTGCCTGACCATACGGACCAGTTCATTCGCGTCCTTCGTCCAGAATACATTCCTTCCCATATGCTCCCCGGCGGTTTCAAAGGTGACACGCATTTCCTCCCCGAACAGGTATACCCTGTGCAGGCTGGAACTCTTAAGTTTCTTCCCGAGTTCTTCGTGAGCTTTTTCGGTGAAATCACCAAGTTCCTTCATCGCCCCCAGCACTGCGATCTTGTGCCCCGGCGTTTCCAGGGCTTTCATGAAATCGAGAGCATTACTCATACTCTCCGGATTGGCGTTGTAATAATCGCAGACCAGGATGATATCACCGATCTTTATCTGCCCCCTTCCAAACAGCGGCTCTATCGATTCCAGAGCCTCAATCACCTCTCTGCAGGGTATTTCCAGATGCTCGGCAATTTTCACTGCAGCGCAGGCATTGTATACATTGTAGTCACCGATGAGGGGCAGGCGAAAGTTATGCCCCTGCCAGTTCAGAAGTGTGCCTTTAAGACCATCCCGCTTTACAATCGTAAAATTTTCAATGCTTTCAGGTCCAAAAAAGTGCACTTCCCCTTCGACTCCCCGGGTAAGGAAGTCACGGAATCCATCATCCTCCCGTACATACCCGGCACCGGCGGCAGTGAACCCTGAGAATATCTTTTTCTTTTCCCGGGCAATGATCTCTTCCGAACCAAACAGCCCGATATGAGCGGTCCCGGTAGTGGTAATTACCGCTGAATCAGGCCGAACAATATCGACCAGTTCTTCCATTTCTCCGATTCTATTGATTCCCATTTCAAAAACCGCGTACTCATGGGATTCTTTTACCTGAAATGCGGAGAGGCTCACACCAATGTCGGAATTGAGGTTACCGGTACTGCAGAAGGTGGCATACTGCCTGGAAAGTACGGCACCTATCAACTCTTTCGTTGTGGTTTTCCCACTGCTCCCGGTAATCCCAATTTTGTGGAGTGCAGGGAAACGGGAAATATAGTACCCGGCGCTCTTCTGGAACGATGTAAGCACATCATCAACAACAATGAAACATACCCTGTACTTCTGTTTCAGCTTGATCAGTTGTTCCTGTTCCTGCTGCCACACCTCTTTCTTGACGAACGAAGCGACTGCACCGTTCCTCACAGCTTCTTCTATAAAAAAATGACCGTCCGTACGGGTTCCCGGAAGGGGAATAAAGATATTTCCCCGGGCACAGGTCCGGGAATCAATGGAAGCCCCGGTTATCGATGCATGTTTCTCAAAGGAACCGCCCGCTTTTCCGCCGGCAGCATTGAGGATTTCATCGGTTGTGATAAGAGTTTCCGATGTTTCCGTCATCATGGTTTCTTCTCTTCGTTCACTTCTATCCGGATCAGTTTTCCTGATTCCAACCGCTTCAGTCCCAGTTGCTCTCTGGCCAGTACGTCGATCCGTGCAGGCGAACTTAACACAGCGATTCCGGCAATAATCCTTTTATTTTTCTCCAGCCACTCTTTCTGCTGCTGTTCCAGGACAGCTACGCCCTTTTTCAGATCTTCAAAGCGGAAAACTTCCCAGATATTGAGAAAAACCAGGGCCGGGACGGTACAGAGCAGTAGAAGCGCTATCTTTTTCCTCATGGGTTACACCGTTTCCTCTTCCAGTTTTTCCACGACTCGGAATTTGGCACTCCTGGAGGATGGGTTCTCTTTCATTTCATCATCTCCGGCGGTTACAGGCTTTTTCGTCAGGATATCCACAACACGAATCCCCCCACATTTACAGATCGGCCATTCCGGAGGACACGTACACTGTTTGTTCTTCTCACGGAAGAACTCCTTTACGATCCTGTCTTCCAGTGAATGAAATGAAATAACTCCCATCCTGCCCCCTTTTTTCAGCACCATCAGTGCCTGCTGCAGAACAACGGACAACCGGGCGAGTTCACCATTCACAACGATTCGAATAGCCTGGAATGTACGCGTTGCCGGATGAATCCTGCCGTAACGGTAACTGACCGGCACCGCCTGCCAGATAATCTCTTTCAGCTCCCCGGTTGTTTCAATCGGGCTGGTCTTCCGGGCAAGAACCACGGCTCGTGCAATTCTCCGGGATAACCGTTCCTCACCGAAATCAAAAATGAGATCCGCCAGTTCATTTTCCGGATACTCATTGATGATATCCATGGCAGAAATCTCGAGTCTGTGATCCAACCGCATATCGAGAGGTTCGTCTCTTTCAAAAGAAAACCCCCGGCGGGCTTTTTTATAGTGGAAATTCGATATACCCAGATCGAAAAGGATCTTATCCGGCCTTTCATTGCCCAAGGGATAGTGTGAAAAGAACGTGTTGAACCAGATATTGAAGGTCCTTACTCTGTCTGAAAAAGGAATAAGCCGCTCTTTTGCCACGCTGAGTATCTCCTGATCCGCATCCAGACCAACCACCCGGATATCTTCCGAACGTTCCAGAAAGACCTCCGAATGGCCCCCCTCCCCAAGGGTCGCATCGATGAGAAGCTCGTTCTGTACCTTCGGTTCGAGATACCGGTATACCTCTTCCTTAAGGACCGAAGAATGCATAATTTCCAACGTAACGATAACCCTCTCCTTCTATTAAAATTTAATCAGATCCCCAAGCTCTTCCGCTGCAGCTTGAAAATCAGGCTCTGTCGCTTCCAGATATAACCGGTACTCCGACTCGCTCCACAGTTCCAGGTAATTCTCGATTCCCAGAATGATGCAATCCTTTTCCAGTTCCGCATACTCCCTCAGGGCCGGCGAAATATTGATCCTGCCGGCCTTATCAATTTCCATTTCCTGGGCCTGCGCAATAATTCGTCGTTGGATCATCAGCGCTTTCGATTGAAATAACGAGGTTGATTCCATCAGCCCTTGAGATATTTTTGTCCATTCATCCGTAGGAAACAGCCAAAGACACCGGTCAATTCCCCTTGTCAGTACCAAAGTGTTTCCTGCAATTTCATTTCGAATACGTGAAGGAATAAGTATGCGTCCTTTTTCGTCTAATGAATTGTGGTACTCGCCGGTTATCACTGTTCCTCCACTTTCTTCTAATTCTCCCCACTTTTTCCCACTTTTCTCCATAGTATACCGTAATCAGGGATTGTCAACCGGGTTTTTCAGGGGTTTTACCGAGAAAAAGATACTTTTTTTCAAACAGCCTAACATAGGTTAAGTAGTCATAACGGGTTTTAAATGTGTATGAATAGATACAGGAGGATTCAGTTGTCTATCTACAGAGTGCACTTCAAATGGAAGGAAAAAGAATACCAAATTTCAGCTAAAAAACTCGACCTTACCCATCCCTATTTTGTCTCTATTAAAGAACTACTGCTTCCGGAGGCGAGCAACCTCATCATCAACCCGGAACAGGATGAGATGATAAAACATTTTGGGAAGGCAAATCATCTTATGATTCCTTTTCAGGCGGTGTCTCTGATAGAAGAACGGGATGAAGAGCCGAAGGAAAAGGTGCGTAGTTTCAAAGTAGTGACTGGGGACGGAAAAAGCGAAAAAGAAAGCAAATCATGATCGTCTCTTCCAATCTCATCGTATACCCTGAGGGAGATACCCAGGAAATTCCTCATTCACTGAGAATCAATCAGCTCACCGATGTGAACGGATATCCTCTCCGACTTCCTCTGGCTACACGAAAAATGATTGTTTTCAGGGTGTTCAGGATTTCAACCAGGGATCTGCCGGGAGAGACCCAGCGTCTTTTTTATCTCGAACTGGTGGGAATGCCGGAAATCCTGGAGTATACCTGATGTTACACACTGCTCTGCCGGGAGAAGAGGCGGTAGTCGATGTCGGGAAGGATATTATTCTTGCGCTCGATACGGGTAAGCCACTCGGTGTTTACCGTATTCCTGCAGAGGTTGTCATAGATTGCAGTGAAATTGTGAATGTGCTCCTTCATTCGCTGGACCGCGTAGGGGATCGTTGTTCCCGTACGAATGATAAACGGCCAGTCCGAAGCTTGACTTAAAAGAACCTCCCGGGCGGCTTGATTCAGGGCCCGTTCTTTCAACCCTTTTGCATCGGGGAATCTCTTGGCCAGTTCGACCATCCGCTCTATCGCTTTATGAATATGACGGTATATCCAGTCATTACTCCCGTTCAGCCATACTTCTGAATAGCCTTTGTTGCCCCAGCTCGAAAAAGATGGAATTGATACCTGATTTTCGGGATAGTGCTCCAGGTAATCTGCAGGTGTAGCGAGAATAATGGTGTCTTTAACATTATTCAGCTTGCGAAACAGTAAATCCAGCCACATGGGGCCTTCATACCACCAGTGCCCGAACAACTCGGCATCAAAGGGGCACACGATAATCGGAGGACGGTCCATCAGTTCACCCAGCTTATTAATCTGCTTCAGCCTGTTATAGAGGAAGTTTTCTGCATGCTCTTCAACTTTATTCATCGCCTCGGCAATGTTGTAAGGTCTTTTATCCCCGGTTTTCCCGGTAATTGCGTAATACTTGAACCCTGTCTGAGTCCGGAGTTCTCCGTTGTGGATATATGGACCGATATAGTCTATAGGCAGATCGAATCCGATATCCCTGTAAAACTCACGGTACACGTAATCTCCCGGATATCCCTCTTCCGGCGACCATACTGCATTGGAAGAAACATGATCCCGGCCGAAAGCATGGACGCCGTTGGGACACTGTATCGGTGCAAAAACACCGAATCTGGGCTTGTTCTCGGCGAAGAGGACGGCATGAGCTGCTACAAAGAAATACCTAAGGTTATTTATTTTGAAATACCGTTCCAGTCCGGGGAAATATCCGCACTCGGGTACCCATATCCCCGGGGAATCAGATCCAAACACCCGTCCATGGGACATAACTGCCGTCTGGACCTGTGCTTCAATCGATTCGGGATACTGGGAAAAGAGGGGTAAATACGGATGGGTTGCCGGGCAGGTGATCAGTTCGATATTTCCGGATTTCTGAAGATCCCTGAAACCCCGGAGTACATTTTTTTTATATTTTTCTGTGAAATCTACATAGTTCTGCTGAAGACGGTTCTTATACATTCCGGCGAGTTCCCGGAACAACACATCTCCCTCAGTACGTTTTACTTCCTTTTCCGCCAGATCATTCAGTTTCTCCAGATGCAGTATATACCTGTTCTGCAGCAGCTTATCCCCCAGCATAGCTGCCAATGTGGGTGATATGGAAAAGGTTATTCTGAAGGGAATTTCATCCTCTTTCAACTTTGAAAAAACCCTGAGCAGCGGCAGATAGGTGTCGGAAAGTGCGTCGAACAGCCAGTTTTCTTCCAGGAATTCTTCAAATTTCGGATGCCTTACAAAAGGGAGATGGGCGTTAAACACAAACGTCAGAAAACCTGTACTCACTGTATATCCTTTATTTAAGAGAAAAAACCTTCGCATCCAGGAGGCTTATTATCCTCTGTGGAATCATCTCACTGCTGAGGGAATCGTTGACGTTGTAGAGCCCGGAAAGGGCAAGAATGTCATTGTTAGAGTCCATGGCTGTCCCCTTCTCCAGGGATCCCGCAATAGTGGCCCTGGCGCTTTTGACCGTTTTGGACCGGCAGAGTTTCTTTTCCGAAGTTTTCAACTTACCGATGAGTTCCACATAATAAGTACTGCCGGTCCGCGGCAGGTTAAGATACCACCGGTTATCTGAAAGGGTTACCGGAATATCGAAGGAGTCTTCGAATTCTTTACCCGAAAGGAGTTTCTCCCTGGTTTCATGGACCCTCAGGACCAGGGAGAACCCTGAATAGTGATCTTTGAGACTCTTTACGTCCGTATCTTTTATATCCCAGTAAGCAAACGCCCAGAGAGGACCCCTTAACAGCAACGTGATTTTTGTCTCATTGTACCGTTCCGGAATAGGATAGTCATTCTTTTCCTGGGTCTCCAGCTCTTCGTCCTGGATAATATCGTACTTTTTTTCTTCTACCCGAATTGCCAGATTGTTCAGGTGTTCCCGCTCGATCTTCTCTTCTTCCATGGCCTCCAGGATGAGATCGATACAATCCTGCCGTGAAATTCCATGGTCATAATTAATTCCTTCCTTTTCTGCAATTTCTTTAAGTGTTGGAAAGGAAAGACGTTCGAGCCGCTCACGTGTCATAAACAACCTCCGCACAAACTAGCTCGTAATGACGTATCAATCGTAGGTAAATGGCAATTTCATGTCAAGTAGTTACAGGTCGAGACAGGAATATCATTACATCGCCGCAATTCAATTTCTTTGCGAGGGAATCAGCGGGTCTCTTGATCATTGCCGGAGCATCTCCTGCGGGAATACCACCCCAGGTTTTCCACCGAAGCGGCTTGAATCCGGTACGACGTAAATACATTGTAATTGTTTTCCTGGTAAAAAGATATAGATGATCGGCGATAGCCGAACGCCATCCCGTTCTGTACCATCCGGCCTGAAAACTCCTTATGTTAGGTGTTGTCAGGACCATGAAACCATGCGGCTTAAGGATACGCCGTATCTCAGAAAAAAAAGCCAGCGGGTCTTCCAGGTGCTCGACGACGTGGGAAGAATGCACGACATGAAAATGGCTATCCGGGAAATGGGCCTGTTCCAGAGTCCCCTCAAAGATATCGACACCCCGGGTCTCCCTTCCGCAGCGGGCGGCGGGAGCACAGATTTCGACGCCCTTCTCTTCCCAGCCTCTCTTTTTCATATGCTCCAAGAGCATGCCCGTGGCGCACCCGACATCGAGAAATCTTCCACCTGCGGTAAACCTCTCTTCGATAATATCGAACTCGACATCCTGCAGCCCCTTCAGCATGAGCTGAAAAAAATTCTCATCATTCTCTTTTTCATATGTAAAGTAATCATCTCCGTAACGCAGGGGGACCAGGGAACTCTCGGGCCTTGGATTCTGGTAAACGAGACCGCATCCGCCGCACTTCACGAATGTATATCCTTTACACAGAAGATAGGGCCTGGTGTTGCTTTTTCCGCAGAAGTTGCAATCCGTGTGAGACACACGGTGAAGTTCCGGAGGTATGGAGAATGTTTTCATACCGCCTCAATCCGATGCGACCAGGGAGATAATCCGGCTGGCTTCATTACCGATGAAATCCTTAACGCTTATTTCCAGCCTTGTTTCCCCGGGATTTACATCGATCATCCCCAGACTGTACAGGTTCTCCCCTCTGTCGATATCGTTATACGATTGACTGCGCGAATTGACAAGAATAATCGTCCCCGCCTCTTCTTTTGCCCCTTCGAACAGAAGAAATGATTTTTCTTCCCCGTTTACATAGACGCGAATTTCAAACGGGGTCATGGGATTCAGATATGTTACATTTTCACCAGGATCGAAAACTTGAACTATCAGTTCGGCACCGCCGGGCTGTATTACCCCGCCTTTGGAAATATCAAGAACAGTGTCATCCCTCCGGAAAAATACGGTCTGGATTACCGGGGACTGGGAATCTTCACGATGAGGAAGGAGGAGCAGTGGATTTACCATCTGGCTGTATTCCATATCTACAACGATGAGACACACGTTTTCAACGACTGAAGTTCCCGAAAGACCCGTAATACCAAGGGAATCCTCCCTTGTGTAGTATAACCGGTCTAAAGGGATAGTCCCGGGTTCAAGATGTGCGTAGATCGATCGCAACCCTCCTTCGTGCTGGAGTGCGACAAAACTTCCAAGCCCTGAAGAAACCCCAAAGGCTGTACGTGCTTCATCGAAGTAATATACGACTTCTCCTGATAGAATCGGCTGCACCGGCTGCTCATCCATGCCGATACAGATACCGGTGGAAATCTGCTCCAGGCTTTTACTTCCAAAGGTTGAAAGGAGCACACCGTCCTTAACCGGCCATTCAAAAGCACCGGCGCAGAAGGGGTACATCATTGAAATCAGAAACAATGCAAATGTTTTCATCAGTTCTCAACCAGGTTGATTCGCATAAGATTGTAATTACTTCCCAGGATATAAGCGTTAGGTTGCGCGGATCCGAAAAAGCCTTTCCCCGGTAAACCCGTTTTGATCAGAATGTGACCGGAAGGGTCCATTACCCGTATTGTATTGATACTATTATTCCGGGAAACAATGTAGTACAGGTCAGCAACGGGATCATATTCCATCCCGCTGAAGGTTCCATCGAATGGGACTTCCTGCACGGCTTTCCTGCCTACCTCCATTCTGTAAAGCTTCGAATCACCTTCAAAAAAAAGATAATCACCGTAAAACCGGATAAAGAGTGCCCTGCGGAAATTCGAATCCAGTATGCGGCTGGAAACAACTTTGTAGGTATCCTCTTTTGCTTCCAGTATCGTCAACCGCTGAGGACCCAGGCCTGAAATAAGAGCCAGGCGCTTTCCCCCGGGAGATAATGCACATCCGTAGATTACTCCGATTCTGCTGTTTTCCGGAATGTAGGAGAAAGCTATATCACCTTCACGGTTAATCAACTTCAGAGTACCATCCAGGAACCCGACGGTTATGTATTCCTTCTGTACCTCCAGAGAAGTAATCGTCGATCCGAACCATCGTTGCCAGATTTTCGTTCCATCACTATCCCACTCGGACAACCCATTTGCTTCGGAGGAGACTACGATGCATCTGTTCTTCGCTATAACAGGGTATCCGTTTTGATCGATATTGAAGGCTATATAGCCGAACCGGTCCCTGGCAATGAGGTTTTGAGGGACATTAGAGTAATTGATATAATAGTCCCCGGAAAGAGCCGTACCGTAGAGTACGCGGTCCAGGAGGATAAGTCGCCCCCGGGAATTCATATACCCGAATACATTATTTAACCGGAAACTGAATGTGTCATCCTCCCCTTGCCCGGGGCTTACCTTTTCCGTAGTCAACCGGGTGATCCACGCCGGCTGAACCGTCCGTTCTTTGTCCACATCTGATACTGCAAGAAGGAGATACAACCCGGTTAACAGAATAACAAAAACAATTATTCTTCTTTTTCTCATTGTGATATTGAATCCTATAACAATACATGTAATACTGTCAACGAAGGTGTTTTCAAGAGGTAAAGACAGGTGGAATCCACAGACCTCCTTTTCAAAAAAGCTAAAGAAGCCGCGGAAAAGTCATATTCCCCGTATTCTCATTTTCGGGTAGGGGCGGCACTTCTCTGCTCTGACGGGACGATTTATACCGGGACTAATGTAGAAAACCGATCTTTCGGCTTGACGATCTGTGCAGAAAGAAGCGCAATTGTATCTGCGGTATCCGCCGGACAGAAATCTTTTAAAGCCCTCGCCGTGTACTGCCCTGATGCCGATTACCCTGTATCGCCCTGCGGCGCCTGCAGACAAGTCATCAGTGAATTCACAACTCCGGATTTTCCTGTGCATTTTTCCGGGGAATCCGGGGAACGGTATAAAGTTGAAATCGGGAAACTGTTTCCTTTCGATGCCTTACGTGAATTAAAAGACCAGGAGATCAGGTAGACGCCTTTTTCTTGGCATCCAGTTTTTTCGAATCGCTTTCCATCTTCACTTTCCATACATCTACTTTTTTCTTGATTACCTCTGCCTCGTTCGGCTGGCCGATCAGAATCAGAAGGCGACGGAGGGCGGAGAGATATGCAATGGCTATTTTGAAATCATCGATTCTCAGAGTTGAAAGTTCGTATTTTTCCCGGTACCGGTCTGCCGCCTGTTGCAAGGTTTTCTTTGTCAGGGCTATGTGGGCAAGGCGCGTTTCATATCCCTCAATCCTGGGGTCGAGTCCGGCTACGATGGTCTTTAAATTGATCAGGTTTTTTGTGATAGTGGCATATCGTCCTTCGAGTTCAACAAAGGACCATTTCCATTTGGAGTTTTCACCGAAACCGTCCTTCAGCGCCTGAATCGAATACCCGAGTTTCTGCAGAAGAGCATACCGTTTTTCATCGGATATTTCATTGATTGCTTCGATTTTCTCCTCGTAGTCGGAAAAGGGTACATCGATATAATTGGTTACCGCATCTTCCAGATAGATGAGACTCTTGTAGCAATCTTTTCTTGCTTCATTCAGGAAACCTTCGTTTTTCACCCCCAGCAGAGAGACGGAGAGAGCATTCATAAGATTGTAGTATGAGACACGGCTTAAAACATCTTCGGATAGGGCTATTTTTTTTAGTTCCAGGCCCTCTGTTTCGGAATTGATTTCGGACAGTTGGCTTTTTTCCTTTTCTTTGCTTTCTTCAACCACCTGCTTATACTCTTTGATTCGTTCAAGATATCTGTTCTTCGCTTGGGCGCTGATCTTTCCCACTGGATTCTCCTTGCTCCCTTTTTACTTTCTTACCGCTTTGAGCTGAACTTTTTCAACAACTCCTGAGCATGTGTCAATGAGACTTCCCCTTCCGAGTCCCCTGCCAGCATACGGGAGATCTCTTTTATCTTACCTTCCCTGTCCAGTATGTCTACCCCTGTCACCGTTCTATTATCGTATACACTCTTTTCTATTTTTATATGATTATCTGCTCTTGCGGCCAGAGATGCAAGGTGTGTTATACAGAGAACCTGCTTCTCTTCCGCCAGGGCCGCTAAATGTTCCCCTACTGCATTGGCAACCTCTCCGCCGATTCCTGCGTCTATTTCATCAAAAATAAGTGTCCTGATATGATCAGACCCGGCAAGGACCGATTTAATTGCCAGCATAATACGTGACATCTCCCCCCCGGAGACTATATCTTTAAGAGGCTTTATGCCCTCGCCCTGGTTCGGTGATATCAGGATCTCAACAGCATCATATCCGTAAGGACCACACACCGGTTTTCCGGAATCGGAAACTTTCTTTGTTACTGATATGATAAACTGCGCCTTCGGCATACCCAGCACCTGCATTACCTTTTGAATATGTTCCTGAAGAATCTTCGCTGTGTGTTCCCGCTTTTCCGACAGCTCTTTCGCACTTTTAAGAAGTTCCTTTTCCAGGCGGGAGACAGCCAGCTGAAGGTTCTCCTTGTCGCTCTCCCAATTCTCCAGCTCTCTCAGTCTTTCTTCACACTGACTTCGATAATCGAGGACCTCACCGATAGTTGATCCATACTTCTTCTCGAGATCATGAATCATGGCAAGCCGTTCCTCATATTCCCGAAGGCGCTCTGCACTGAATTCGGTTTCCTGCCGGTATGACCGTAAGGATTCCGCGATATCCTCGAGCTCGTAGAAGGTTGACTCGATCCTCTGGTAAAGGGGTGTTAATGCAGTATCGATCTCCGCTGCACCCTGTAACGCCTCCTTTGAAAGGCGAAGACGGCTTAACGCCCCGCCCCTGCTTTCCGAGGCGTTTTCATACGATGTATCGATAAGAGAAAAGAGTTTTTCGTGCTGCTGCAAAATCGTCCGCTCCTTACGAAGGGTTTCTTCCTCCCCGGGAACGAGTTCAGCTTTATCGATTTCATCGATAGCATAGGTGAGAATGTCGATCTCCCGGAGTCTGTCTCTTTCACTGCTTGCCAGAGATTTGAACTGCTTTCTCAAATCTGACAACTCTGAGAAGACCGCGTGAAGTCTATCTGCTTTTTCCGCTAAGTTTCCATACCGGTCAAGGAACTTTCTGTGGTTTTCCAGGACCAGAAGAGACTGATGCTCGTGCTGCCCATGCATATCGAAGATCAGGGACATGATTTCCATGAGCTGACTCAAGGTAACCGGGGTAGACTGGATATAGATCGTGCCGCGACCGCTTTTTTTAAGGACCCGGCGGACCAGGATGGTTCCTTCTTCGGTCTCTATTCCCAGTCGATCCATCAGAGCCTCAGCTTCACTGCCGGGCTCAATGCGAATAACACCGTAGACCTCTGCCTGCTCACTTCCTGTTCGGATCATCGTTGTATCTCCCCGAAATCCGAGCAGGAGGCCCAGGGCGCCGACCAGAATTGACTTCCCCGCCCCTGTTTCCCCGGTTAAGACGGTGAAACCCGGTTCGAAGGGGAGGGAGATGTGATCTATAAGGGCGTATTCCCGTACCTCGAGGCGTTCAAGCATCCGGGCCCCCGGACCAGTGCAGCTTCGACCGTAGTACTTCGTAAAAATTCCGTTTATCCGAACGGATGATACATGCTTTTTTTTCAGCCCTTTTCACCTGGATGCAGTCTTTTGGAAAAAGAGGAAAAGCACTCTGTCCATCGATGGTAAGAATCACCTCTGTACGCTGAAGACTTTTTATCTTTATATAAACCTTTTCTTCTCCAGGCACAACTATTGGACGATTCGAAAGGGTGAAAGGACAGATGGGATTGATGATCATTGCCTCCATTTCGGGATCAAGGATAGGACCCCCTGCGGCAGCACTGTAGGCAGTAGATCCGGTAGGAGTAGAAACGATGATTCCGTCAGCCCGGTATTCACCCAGTTCTGTGTCCGCCAGGGACAGATGAAGCCGGACAATCTTTGATATTCCAGAGGAGCATACAACACAATCGTTTAGTCCGGTAAACTCTGCGATCTGCTCCCCCCCCCGTATAACGGTAAGGTCCAGCATCAAATGTTCTCCGACACCAAGAAGTCCGCCCCAGTATTTTTCGAAGGCGACTTTCCACTCATCTTTGGCTACCTCGGCAATGAATCCGAAATCACCCAAATTAACAGGGAGAATAGGGATTCCGAATGGGGCTAACAGCCTCGCACTGAACAGCACTGTACCGTCTCCACCTAGAGAAAAGGCAAGATCGAAGCCATTGATTTCAGGAGGAACCGATTTACCGTTCAAACCGTAAAAAAATGTTTCAATATTATTTTTATGGAAGTACGATTCGATGGAATTTACGACATTTCCGACGTCCCGTTTATGCATATTAACAATGAGGAGAACTTTCCTTATATCTTTCATAGAACCACTTAAGTGGTACTATATACAATCTGAAACTCTCTTGTAAACTACCACTTCCATTATGATTGTGTTCTATGGAAGGGTAGAAAGAACTTTTACGACAAATTCGATATTCTTTCGCCCCAGAAGGGGGTAAAGAGGAAAAAGAAGACAACGGAGTACCATGGACTGAGCCGACGGGCAGGGCGTTTCTTCAACTTGGAACCTTGTGATAGCCGAGTTTTCAAAAGCCGGGAATGTCTCAACACCTTTTCTCGCGGCATATTTAATCACTTCTTTCATACCGGTGTTCAGTAGAACCGGAAAGGAATAATAGATGTTTTCTGCTTCGCCCTGCTGTGTAAACATTTTATGGACTGTTTTTGCAGCTGCCCGGGAATAAACCTGCGCGATTTCTTTTCTTTTCTGGATATGTTTCTCCAGATATTCTATCTGCTGTATCCCCAGCGCAGAGTTCATATCGGGAAGGAGGAGGGTCTCGGAATCAAGATGTTCCAGTACCATGGTCACAGCAGTTTTTTCCTTTCGTCCCCTGCAGAGGAGAAGGCATCCCCCTCCTGCCGTGATAAGGCTGTCGTGTTCCAGGGAAACCAGAGTATACAAGCCGTACGACCCTGCCTTGTCTTCTCCCGTATTTGCACCAAAACCCTGAGAAATATCCTCGATCATGGGGATGCCCATGTCAGATAGTGTTTTCAAATCGGGTACAAATCCGAGAGTCGTTGATACAATGATTGCTTTTGGATTATAGCCGATGAGCTTTTCCACCCGGTCCGGAGAAATAACACACCCATTCTCCTCAACATCACAGTAGAGAGGCGTGATATCCAGGGAGACAAGAGCGTCGATATAGTATGCCGGAGCCAGGGGAGTGACAATCACAGAAGATCCCGGCTCGATCTCCAGTGCCAGCAATGCACATGAAAGTGCACGCTGATTTTCTCTAAACGCTATGGCCGACTCGCAGTTCACATAACCAGCAGCCGCATGGTTGAGTTTTTTTGTAAGATCCCCGGGACCGATTCTATCGGATACCAGGCAGGAAAGGACTGCATCCATTTCCTTTCTTTTAATCGACGGCCGAAAAACGGGTATACTCATAGTGTGCCTCTTCTGGAAGTCTTAATAATCAATGGGTAAGTATATAAAAAATTATTTATTGTGCAATTCTTCCCAGCTGTTGAAGTTCCTTAGGATCGAACAGCCTGTGTATATCCAGGATTATGAGATAACCTTCATCCTCATGAGTGACTCCGCGGATGTACTCCGCACCTATGCCGGATAACATTTGAGGAGGCCGTTGTATCTCCCCTGTATCAATAGTAATGACCCTGGATACTTTATCGATGATAACCCCTATAAGCATCTCATTTATATTGATAATTATCAGTCCGCTCAGGAGTTTATCTTCTTCACTTAAACTGGCCCGTTTCAGATGAAACCGGTTATGAAGATTGATTACAGGGATGATAGCGCCTCTAAGGTTGAATATTCCTTCCACGTAAGATGGCGCGTTCGGTATCGTCCGTATATTGTCTTCACGAACGATTCCCTCAACTTCCATGATGTCGATTCCATACAGTTCCTCTCCAAGTTGAAAAGTGACAAGTTGGAGTTTTGAGTTTCTCTCATCCATCGTTCCCCCTGATATACCATCAAGGATAAATGAGAAATTGCCGATTTTCAATAGTTTTTGATATTTTTTATGTATTTAAAAAGGATGCAAAGGACAAAGGGAAAAAAAGAGCCTGGCAATGACCTACTCTCCCCCCAGCACCATTTTTCGATTTACTTCATACTTGATTCCACCCTACGGTGGTTCGAAAAAGGTGCTGGGAGTACCATCGGCGCAGGAGGGCTTAACTTCCGTG
>JAJSAL010000056.1 GCA_024274705.1 Spirochaetota bacterium | reverse complement strand
TTCTGAAAATCCATATCCAGGGCGTCGAATGCGAGGAGAGAATCGGTAAGCACTTCCCCGGTTTCCGTTATGTACTTCAGGGCTTCCGCAGCCTGAATCGTTCCCAGCATTCCCGCAATCGCCCCCAGCACTCCCGCCTGCGAACAGGTGGGAACCGCATCTTTGGGAGGAGGACCGTTAAAAACGCACCGGTAACAGGCCGACTCCCCGGGAATTATCGTCATGGTCTGACCGGCGAACCGGAGAATCCCGCCATGAGAAAAGGGAACGCCTGCCATCACGCAGGCATCGTTAATGAGAAATTTCGCGGTAAAATTATCGGTTCCGTCTATGACGAAATCGTACTCTTCAACGATTTCCAGGATGGTGCCGGCGGTCAGGAAGTTCCCGTATGCCTTTACCTCTACATCGGGATTCAGGTTTACCATTTTTTCCCTGGCTGAAAGGACCTTGGACCGGCCGACATCCCCGGTAAAATGAATAATCTGCCTCTGCAGGTTGGAAAGGTCCACCACATCCCCGTCTGCTATACCGATGGTACCGATTCCTGCGGCGGCAAGGTAGAAAGCGGAGGGGGACCCGAGACCGCCGGCGCCGATAATAAGCACCTTTGCCTTAAGTATTTTTTCCTGCCCCTCGATACCGACATCTTTTAAAAGTATGTGTCTGCTGTACCGTTGTAACTGATCTTCAGTGTAATTAATCATATTGCCTCCAATGCCTGGGTCATGTCCCTGATGATATCCGATGAATCCTCGATGCCGCATGAAAGACGGACCATGGAGCTGCTCAGGCTCATTGCCTTTTTCTGTTTATCGGAAAATTCGCAGAATATCGTCGACCAGGGGTGCAGAACCAGGGTTTTATTGTCATTCAGATTGGTCGCCCGCCGGATAAGCTTCAGGTTATCCATAAAGAGGTAACACCGTTCCTGGTCCTGTAATTCAAAGGTCAGGATCCCGCCGAACCTGCCGCGGAACTGCTTTTCCGCAACAACGTGATACGGGGAACTGTCAAGGCCGGGATAATTGACAGAGGTCACTTTTTCGTGTGATTCCAGGAAATCCGCTGCAGCATATGCGTTCTCACAGCTCTTTTCGATGCGAAGAGGCATGGTTTCCAGCCCCAGCGTCTGAAGCCAGGCATTATGGGGTGACAGGCATGCTCCAGTATTGCGGTACACTTCCCGTCTCAGTTTCATCAGAAATGCAAACCTGCCGAAGGCCCGGTATTCAGATGCGAGTTTTTCCGCCTGTTTCCAGTCGAAGCCCCCGTGATCGACAATGACGCCGCCGATGGATGTAGCCCCGCCGGAGATGTATTTAGTGCTCGATATGACTTCAACGGCGGCACCATGTTCCTTCCCGTTGAACAGATAGGGAGTGGTAACCGTCCCGTCTACAACAAGGGGTACATGGTGTCTCTCTGCGATTCCAGCAAGCATGCTGATGTCGACGACTTCCATCTGGGGGTTCGTAATCGTTTCGCAGAACACGAGTTTTGTATTGCTGTCCATGGCGCCGGCGACTTCTTCCGGATCGTTAAGATCGACGTACCTGGTTTCCAGGCCCCAGGGCCGGAGAGTCCTTTCAAAAAGGGAAAGGGTGTTTCCGAAAAGATGCCTGGATGTTACAATATTCGTACCGGTCCCGGCAAGGGCTAACACGGAAGTAGTGATGGCGCTCATCCCTGAGGACACTGCTACAACACCCACAGCACCCGAAAGGGCCCGTATTTGCAGCTCGAACTGTTCCACCGTCGGGTTGGAAATCCGGCTGTACGTGTGGGATGGCCGTTTACCTGTAAAAGCAAGCTCCATTTCTCTTGCCGTTTCGAACTCGAATGCTACAGAATCGTATACCGGGGTACGCAGCGCGGCATGGATATCCTGTTTGCCTGATGGTACAGGGTGTACCGCCTGAGTGGCAAATGTATTCATGCTGTCAACCGCCTCCCATAAAATAGAGAAAATCAACTTCGTCCCCTTCCTGTGCTTTGGTACTCTCTAAATGATCCCGTTCGACGAATTCACCGTTAAGCTGGACCGAGACCATTTCCGGCATCTCCACGTTTTTCAGTGTGAGAAGCTCACGAATCGAAACCGAATCTCCCGCCAATGTCAGCTGATCTCCATTTACTTTAATTATCATGTAACCCTCCTAAAATTACTATCTTGACTTAGAAAGTCAAGAAATGGATAAAAAACTATGCTCCAAACATGGAAACACTCAAATACCGTTCCCCGGAATCCGGAAAGATGATTACAATTACACGGTTCCGGAGGCCGTTTTTCCGCATATATTTTTTCGCTCCCCTTAGAGCGGCACCGGATGAAATTCCTGCAAGAATTCCTTCCTCTCTGATGATCTTCTTCGACCATTCCATCGCTTCCGAGTTCGAAACGGTAACCAGATCGTCAATCAATGCCGTATCGACGATGGAAGGAATAAACCCGGCCCCAATTCCCTGGATCATATGGGCACCCGAGCTTCCGCCGCTTAACACGGCAGAAGATGAAGGTTCAACACCAACGATCTGACACCCGGGTTTAAGCTGCTTCAACCTTCGTGCTACTCCGGTGATAGTTCCTCCGGTACCCACACCTGCAACTACCACATCGACTTCACCCTGTGTAGCCTTCCATATCTCTTCAGCAGTACCGGTCTCATGGGCGGCGGGATTGGCCTGGTTGTTAAACTGGTCAACCAGAAACGAACCGCTGGTTTCCCGGTGCAGTTCTTCCGCCCGCTCAATCGCCCCCCGCATCCCCAAATGGGCTTTTGTCAATTCCACCTTTGCCCCGTACAGCTTAAGCAGTTTTACCCTCTCCGCACTCATCGATTCGGGCATGACGATGATGAGCTGATATCCCTGAACAGCGGCGATGAGTGCAAGGGCAATTCCCGTGTTTCCGCTGGTAGCTTCGATGACCACACTGCCGGGTTTCAGCCTGTCCTCACTTCGGGCCCGGTCAAGCATGGAGAGGGCGGGTCTGTCTTTTACGGAACCGCAGGGATTGAACTGCTCCAGTTTAGCGAGTACCACGTTCGACCCTGCCGGGATTACCCTGTTGATTCTTACCAGCGGGGTATTTCCGATTAAATCGATTATGCTGTCTGCATACACCATATTCCGCTTTGTCATATATGAAACATCAGCCCCTGTTCATGTTGCTTTTGCTGTTCAGCGAGTTCTGCCAGCGTTGCTTTCAACATTTCCCGTACCTTTCTCTCCACCCGGTCAAAGAGTTCTTTACCGGCATATAAACACCTGTCATGGGAGATCCGAATCTCACCCTCCAGATGTTCCAGAACCTGCAGAACCGTAATACCTGCAGGATCCGCCGCAAGTTCGTACCCGCCCTGATTGCCCCGTACACTGCGCACGATCCCGCTTTTTACCAGCCGGTTGAAAATCTGCTCCAGGTAGGTCTTTGGAATGTTCTGTTTTTCAACAATCTCTTTAATCTGTACAAGCCTCTTTCTGTAGTAATACGAAAGTTCCACAAGTGCTGCGAGACCGTACTGGGCTTTCAAAGAAAGACTGAACACAGACCACCTTCCTCACCGGCTTATCCTCTTTAAATTATACTTTGTTGACTGATTATGTCAAGTAGAAAAGAAACTTTTTCCTTTTTATTCAGGAACTATCAATGAATCACTTCCGATATCCATTTCAGGTATGCCGGATTTCCCTCCATGATGGGCACGATAATGAATTCCGGGACGTCGTAGGAATGATGGGCTTTCAGGAACTCCTTAATAGCCCGGACCCTGCCGGTTTCGGTCTTGATATAGATCAGTACTTCCGCCGCCTCTTCCACCTTACCATCCCACCAGTATGTACTGGTAATGGGTTCCGTAACCTGGGCACAGGCCGCCAGTTTCTCCCGGACGAGCATCTTCGCGAGTTTTCCGGCTTCACCTTCCGGAGCGGAGATGATTCCCATGACATAATAGATATTTTCCATTCACCGAAACCCCCCATGTTCCATCACAAGGCTCATAACATAGGTAAGGAGCGGTTTTTCCAGTTCATACCCGAAATCGGATGTTACCTCCTTTATATAAATCCAGTCCTTGGACTCGAGGTAATCCTCATCGAGAGCGCTGTCTTCGTTAAAGAGATCGACCAGTACAGAGAGGGCTTTTATCAGTTCTTTGAAATCGGTATGTTGTTCCGCTTGATAATCGAAGATGTTGTACTGCATCTCCTCCGGGAGCACGGTTGTATGGGTGAAAAAAGCCTCCCGGATCTCTTCTCTTCTGTCCCAGCCGGGCCGGTCTTGCCCGCTTTTACCGATTTTTTTAAGAGAAAGAAAAAATCTGTCTGATTCGCTCATAGAATCATTGTGGGAGGGAATCGGGAAAAAATCAATAATACCTGATGAAATTTTGTTACAATTTCTCTGTTAGGTTGTTATATATTCGAACAGCGAGAATCTTTTTCATTTTTCTCCTTCTTTTATTTTACGTGGGTTCCTGCCTCCGGAAAAACCGGGGCAGGAGCTTTTTCTTCCATTCGTTATGTAGTTATGAAACTGAAAAACGCTCTGTTTACATTGTTTGTCATCGATAAACAGCCCGGGGAAGCCGCCGAAACAGCTGATGAGTTGCTGGAGGAGGAGGACAGGCGTATATACTGCAGCCGCTGCAGAGAACCCGTTACCCGCACCCGGGAAGAGATTCAGGTACAGTGCAGTTTTGAACATACCTTTACAAATGCTTTCGGTTATGTGTATCGCATAGGCTGCTTCAGGAGTGCTGCAGGGTGTGTCCCTGCAGGGGTTCCTACTGATGAATATACCTGGTTCGCAGGATTCTACTGGCAATTCGCCCTCTGCCTGGGCTGTCACACCCACCTGGGATGGTATTATACAGCCGGAGATGATACGTTCTTCGGGTTAATCCTGGACCATCTGATATTCGGGCGGAACGCCTAAACGGTTACCCGTTCTTCCTTCTTCTCCTCTTTCTGTTCTCTTACCGTATCTTTTCCGAGAAAGTCTTTTTCCCACGTCTCATGGGTAACCGATTCGATCTGTTGTCCGAATTGACACATCCCTTCGTAGTATTCCCTGTCAATCAGCGCCGCGGCAGCATTAGCATCCGCCGGGTCAGCGTTCACTTCGTCAATGATTTTCCGCATTTCCGGGTGATGGTCTTTGATCGGGCAGGGTGCCAGCATGTTCCCCCGTGGACCGTCAGACACGTCGTTGAAGTAGTTATCCTGCCACTGGCGAATTCTCTTCATAAAAGGTGCCATGATAACATCATTCAACGTGCCGCCCCTGGAATACACTTCGGCTATGTTGTGGGTGGTGTACGGATTGAATACGCAGGGCATGCAGTTTCCGTTCCAGTCAATATAGATATATCCACCCCGTCTGCCGGCGGAAAGACATCCGTTAGTAAGGGTGCCGCTGTTCCAGAAATCCGCTATAAAGAGTTCTTCTTCCACGATTAGGTGCCTCATTCTTTTAAACATGTCAAAACGCTGCCGGGCAGTGACCATCAGGTCGAGGCTGAAACTGCGGCCGATGGGCATGTACTGGAAGATCCAGCCATAGTACACGCCTTTTTTATTGAAATAGTAGTCTACGAATTCATCGCTTAAGACCATATCTGCATTTTTATTGGTTGCTGTAATGGAAATGCCGTAGAGTACACCCGCTTTCTGAAGGTTTTCGAAAGCGTTGAGGATCTTGCCGTGTACACCGGTACCCCTTCTTCCGTCAGTTTCGGCTTCGAACCCTTCAACGGAGATGGAAGGGGTAATGTTACCCAGCTCTCCCATCCGTTTTGCCACATCTTTGGTGATGCAGGTTCCATTGGTGTATACCAGGAAAAACTGATCATGGTTTTCTTCCACGATGTCAAGAAGGGTCTTCCCCCGGCTCTTGTAGAGAAACGGTTCCCCACCGGAAATCACCGTAAAATAGGAGCCCCAGAGTTCTTTTTTCTCCCGGAGAATCCTGCTTACAATATTGTAGTCCAGGGTAATATTGGTGTCCCGGCTCGATGCTGCATAACAACCGGTGCATTTGAGATTGCATCGCTTCGTTGGGCTCAAAGTGATGAATCTCGGCGGCAATAAACCGTTCTTCTCTTTAAATCCCTGAATCGAAGCCTTTGCGTTTTCACTCATAATAGAGGAAAAACTCTTGAAAAGACGTTTGAAGTGCTCTTTTGTAACATATTCTGAAGAAAGCCATTTGTCGGCCACCCGGATCAGGTTATGGGTCATCTGACCTTTGTCACTCACCATGAGCGGCGGCATCTTGTTCTCGTTGTCTATCTTCATCCGCTGTTTGATTTTTTGATCGAGCAGGTGCATACCGATTTTCCTGAGTATGGGAACAGTCATTAAATGTGCAATAGTGTCGATCCTTCTATCTGAAATAAAGACTTTTTTCTGGCTCATAGGTGCCTCCTCTTCATGGAATATCTTTTCGACCAATTGACGAATTTGTTCGAAAAGTGTATAAATAAATTAATACATAACAATGAATGCGTCAAGAAAGAAGAGGAAAATATGAATTATTTTATTTTTTTATATCGGCAGGGGAGGTTATGAATAACGAAGATTGCAGTGAAAATCAGGAGCAGCACTCATGCAACAAAGCCCATATTCTTAAAACTGCGGGTGATGTATTTTGCCAGTGGGGTTTTCGTAAAACGACCATGGAGATGATCGCCGGGGCGGTCAACAAGGCGAAGAGTTCGATCTATTATTATTTCAGCAGTAAAGAGGACATCTATAAAAACATCCTGGAAAAAGAGACGGAAGAGATGAATCAGAAGCTCCACCGGTCTGTCGAGCAGGTGGAACATCCCTTTGATAAATTGCGGGTATATATCAATACCCGCTTTAAGGAGCTCAAGAATCTCCGGAATTTTCAGCGGGCGATGAGGGACCAGTCTCTCCGGGAATATACCTTTATCCAGCGGATTGCGGGAAAGCAGGTCAGCTGGGAACTGGATACGATCAAACGTATTCTTGTGGGCGGCGTCCGTGCCGGACAACTGGAAATTAATAATATAGAAACAACGGCTTCCACCATCCTCCTCTCTTTAAAGGGCCTGGAATCATCCCTGGAAGGAATAAGGGAACGAATCCTGGATGTAAAAAGCCAGGTCGATAATTTTATTGACATATTATTGAAAGGCCTGGCGAAGAATCCGGTAACAGGTTCTGCCTGATCGGTAGAGAGCAGTCCTTCGGCCATTGAAAAAGCTCTGCCGGTATAATCCCCCCCCCCAAGGGGTTATTATAGAGCGTTTTTATCCCACAAATAATTGGGTTATTCTTATCATCGTTATATTCCCGGACCTGAGGACTGCTCCATGGGCACAGGGGGAATCCATTCCGCTTTTGCTGTAGCTGCCCAGTGACTCTTGAACTTTGACTGATAATCTGATATATTTAATACATACAGGAGGGAACACAATGA
>JAJSAL010000055.1 GCA_024274705.1 Spirochaetota bacterium | reverse complement strand
TGGCGCCTGCTATGTGCAGCGGACTACGGGGATCCAACAACACGGAAGCGGCTTTTTATCCAGGCCGTTCGGGGAAAGAAACGTATCATGTGGCCACAACCGTCGCATTCGAAAAATGCGGATATGTTCTGTCCCGATCGATGGATACCGGCAAGAAATGTTATTGACTGGTCGAATCCGGGGACATCTATTTTCGAACGTAAACGACCACTGGCTGACAACACGATAAAACGAATCGAGGCAGGTATACGGAGATATTGGGGAGAGTTCGCGGAACCTTTCCTCGTTATATTAAGAGGAACCGGAACAACGCGGGAAATAAATCGTCCATTACCGGCAGTGACAGCCGGTGGTAATAATATCGGCCTGGTGAACCCGTTCATCGTTATATCAAAAGGGAGGAGTACGGACCGTGATATTAATCTACCACTTCCAACGATTACTTCGGTGAACGGGCACAGCCTTATACAGCCGTTTCTCATCAAGTATTACGGGACTGGACTTTCACAGGGAATAGATAAACCACTTGATACAGTAACAGCAAAAGACCGATTCGCTGTCATTGATGGTAACCCCTATCTTCTGGATATCACCTTTCGGATGTTGTTACCCCACGAACTGGCTGCAGCGCAGGGATTCCCGACAGATTATTGGTTTGCAGGTGGGCGAAAGGACCAGGTTCGACAGATAGGCAACGCGGTACCGTGCAATACCGCGCAGGCATTATGTGAGGCCGTGTTGTCGGCATAGGAGAGAGGATGTCCCAGTTGTCATTATTCGACCAACCACCGAAAAAAATAGCTCGCACGTACAGCGATACCGGGCTCTACAATGGAGCGGTCATTGCGCTGAACAGTGGCGGATCTGTTGAGGAGCTGCAGCGTATTGTGAAACGGAAATACGCAAAGGGAGAGATGAGCCAGGACGACTATAATGCTGCACTCTCAGCGATTGAGAAAGCCGCAAAAAGGAAAGCGTCTGGAAAGGAGTTGGAGCTGTTGAAACCAGCGGGGAGGGGAATTGATTGAAAATAGAGGTTGTACAAAAAGACACCTCCTACAAATCGATAATACGCATAATGCGTTATCTCATTACCATTTATCTTTCGAAGAAGAAGGCAGGAATCATTGTGGTAAAAAAAACGAGAGAAGATGTTGAAACGGCCATAACCGACGCCAGGTACTACGAAAAAGAATCTAAGTTTAGAAATAAGAAGGATGCATACGAAAAAATGAAGAACATCCGGGAGTGTCTGGAATGGCTAAGAGCGTGATTAGTGACATTGAAAACGTAGAATCTGATTCGATCATGTTGATCCGTTGCAATCTGGAATCGATAAGCGATGAGTTTCGTCAGGCCCTACAGGACCTTATTGTTGCCACTTCCAGGGAAGTGCAACGGTTAAAGAACGATAGACAACCAATATCCGGGGAGGGGGTATGAAACGATCAGTCAGTTTTTCCGTGGACAATCAAGCGTATGAAATCATCAGGCATGAAGCAGCCGCGAAGGGATTACGGCCGTCTGAATTTTCACGTATGGCGGTGTTTTCCCACATCAATAAATATCCATCAAAAGGGGTGTTTTCCGAGTTGGATGACATTAGATACCAGAAATCGGAAAACTCTTCTACTGACCCTACAAACGTAGGGTCACAGGGGAAATAAAGAGGAAGTCAGTGAGGTCAGCAGGCGAATATCCTGTACAAACACCGGATAACGATCAGATCATTCATTGCACGGTCGGGCTGTACAAGCTGTTTCTGTCTGGGGGAAAGATAAGTCAGGAGGCGTTCCGGCTCTACATGCACCTGCAGTTTACCGCTCTTCTCCAGGGGAACAGGAACGTCCGGGCGAACATGGTGTATCTGAAGCGGGGTACCGGATTCGGAGAAGCGAAGATTAAAACATTAAAGTCCTGGCTCCATCAGCGGGGACTGATATCCTATGTTCAGCCCAGGCATAAGAGCGGGGCCTATAACGAAATCCGGATCCGGATCAATTTCCTGTGGAACTCTGAAAAACTCAGGACATACCTGGAAGCCTTTTTATTCAAAGACCAGGGAGAAGAGGAGTATAACGAGGTGGACGATAAGCAGCTTTTACTTGTGGATAACCCTGTGGATAACCCCGATTTGACGGGTGGTACAGAAACTGAACCAGCGGTGAGAGGTGAATGAAAAATAATTGTTTGATATATCAAGACTTAGCACCGGTGGGTCAATTACCGTTCGTGCGGTTAGCCGTTCGTGCGGTTCTGGGAGACAAATTCTTAGGATTAATAAATAAAAACTAGTAGTAGGGCCTGTGAGCTTGTGGATAACTGGGAGGAAGAATGGAATATCCGGAAATAAAACTCATGCGAAAAATCGCTGAAAGGACGTGGGCCAAAGATCCTGAGTATGAACCTGTCTTTACCCAGGATGACATCGAATCGATTATCGAATCGGTGACGTATGGGAATAACTGTGGATTCGATGTGGTCAGAATGAAACAGGGAATCTTTGGTATTTATCATATCTTAAATCAATGTGGTAATCATTTCTGTTGTGCATCGTATTCGAAGCATAGCGTTGAGATGGAGTTTGAAACGATTTGCAGGCAGTACAACCTGGGAGAGAAAAGCATGAAGGTATGTGCATGAGTAAAAAACAGATAAATATAAAACACAACGTATGGGACAAGCAGTTGGCGGACTTCCGAAGATGGATTCAGGCATATAAATGTGATTCTGGCTATTTCAAAGATTGGGACCACCTGGCCATAGCTGTAGAGGCATGGATGGCAAGCCGGGCCGCTGTTCTGGCAAAGCTCACACAACACCAGCGGTTAATTTTAACAATGATCGAGGAGGGGACACTTGAAGACACACTCAAAGCAAACCAGGCTAAAAAGAAAAATTAAACTCCTTCAGGAGCGGAACGAGAACCTTATGGAAGCCCTGAAACACTTTCGGGCAGCTGTACGGTGGGAAGTAAAAAAGGAGCGGGACATGCTCCTCACCCGGATCCGGAAACTTAAAGCATACCGGGCAAGGCTGAAAGCAAGGTACGGCTGGAAATTCTGGAGAAGAGTGCGGTTTCTATTTACAAGAACGTAATGACACGGGATATGTACCGGAGGGTGGAGGCTGAGAAGGAGAGTGAGTGGAGGGCAGCTATCAATGCACAGAGGGTACGCAGAAAGAAGCGAAAGAAAAAGAGTATGATAAATCATAACAAAAAAGGTACTGTGACAGGGGGGTGGGGGTTTTGATGGGTTTTGTTCGACAGTATTTTCCTTTTCACCACACTGGATTTTTTGAAAAGAGGTTGGTAGGTGCTACTTGATTCCTTGGCCGAGCTTGCGCGATTTATTGAAGTCTCCTCTTCCGCAATTTATAAGGCGAAAAAAAAAGGGCAGATCCGTCTAACCAAGGACGGGAAAGTAGACACCAATGATCCTGTTAACCGACGCTACATCATGGGTGCATCTAAAAAACAGAGAGCACAACGGGGGATATATGACGACCCGTTAGACCATGAGGAAATTGACGAAGAAACCGTATCACTCGAAGCCGAAAAACTGAGAGCGGAAATCGAACTTAAAAAAAAACAAGGGCGAAAACTTGACCTCCAGTACGAGGTTGAAAAAAAAAATCTGATACACATCGAACTTGTCGGGATCTGGATCGGCGCATTCTCCACCGGAATCCGTAATAACTTCCTGCAGATCGGGAACCGTATAGCCCGTGGAGACAAAAAACTCCGGGACAGAATCGAGAAGGAAGTGAAAAAGGCAATCCAGAAAACCCTGGACAATGCGGCAACACAGTTGAGAAAAGAATCGAAGAAAATTATTGAGATGATGGAGGTGGAAAAGAACTGACTAACCTATTAACCCCGACTGACTACGAGACCGCAATTGAAAAACTCACCGCCACCGCATATGAAATTATCCCGACTGAAATAGTCCGCCTGCAGGTTTCAGAATGGGCGGAAGAAAACCGGACAATCCCGGAAGGACTCTCCCCGTATCCTGGACCCTTCTCATTCGATCCTTTCCCCTACATGCGGGAGATCGTCGATTGCCTTTCTGAAAGCTCCCCGGTCCGGGAAGTAGCGGTGATGAAGGGGACACAAATATCTTTCACCGTCGGGACAATCGAAAACTGGATAGGCTACACCATCGACTCTTCCCCCGGTCCGATGCTCTACGTCACCGGCGACGCCACACTCGCAGAAACACAAATGGAGCTCCGCATCGATGCCATGATCAATCACGCAGGACTTACTCACAAAATCGCCGCACAACACAAACGAAAAACACAACGGAAAACAGGAGACATAAAAACCCGGAAAGAGTTTCCAGGAGGTTTCTTAATTGCAGCCGGTCCGAATAGCGGGGCGAAACTCCGGGCAATGTCGTTTCAGAAAATGTGTGTCGATGAGGTGGACGCTTTCTCCGATTCCACAAAACAAGAGGGCGACCCGATCTACCTGATCCGCCGGAGGGGAGACGCATATTCCGAGATGCTTAAAATCCTCTGGGGCTCTGCACCGCTCCTTGAACACAACAGCAAGATCCTCCCGCTTTTCCACGAAGGAGATCAACGGCGGTATTTCGTACCATGCAAAAAATGCAAACACATGCAATACCTGAAATGGAAACAGCTCAAATTCGACCATACTGAAGATGACCGCTTAGTCTGTAAACTGAACAAGGACGGGGAGATCACTTCATCTTCTGTCCGGTACGAATGTGAGAAATGCGGGAAGTACTGGAAAAACTCTGACAAAGACTGGTTCCTTCCCCGTGGCGAATGGCGACCGACAGCGAAACCACGCCGTCCAGGAATGCGAAGCTATCATATTCCAGGGCTATACTCTCCCGTTGGTTTCCGCTCCTGGGAAAACGCGGTTGTGGAATTTCTCCAGATCAAATCCGAGGGGTTCCCTAAGCTGAAATTCCAGAACTTCATCAACACCTTCCTCGGCGAACCATTCCGCGACGAAGGCATTAAGCCACGGATCGAAGCGGTCATCACACGAGAGCGGTGCTACCACCTCGATACTCTCCCGGACAATGCAAGGATCCTTTTCCTCACCCTCGGCGCTGACATCCAGGCGAACCGGATCGAGTGCGAGGTGGTGGCCTGGGGCAGGGACAAAGAGAGCTGGTCGATTAATTACCACGTGATTCACGGGGACACCTCAACAATTTCCGACTCCTGTTATGATGCTCTCGAAAAAATCATCAACGCCAAACACTGCGGCATGGACATCCAATTCGCCGGGATAGATGCAGGATATCTCCCCGACATCGTAAACGCTTTCTGCGAACGGTTTGACTCCGGCGTGCTTCCCGTCATGGGATTTGACACCCTGAACAAGGGCAAGGACTACATTAAGGTCTCCGCTTCTTCCGGCCCGAACATTGCCCGCATCGATATCAACACCGACCTCCTCAAACAGGAGATATACCAATACCTGAACAAGGGCGAATATGAGAGCGGAGCACTCCCGAAAGGATATTGTCATTTTCCCATTGAGTACACCCGGGAGCATTTCAACCGGCTGACCGCTGAATCAAGGATCATGGAAGTCAGTGCATCCGGGCAAAAAAAATACAAATGGGATGCGGGGCAGCGGAGGAATGAGCAACTTGATTGCCGGGTATACGCTCTCGCCATGGTCTACGCATACCGACAATACGTCGATGACTATTTAAGATCGAAAAACCAGATCGAGAAAGATTACCGAATATCCTGGGGCGATTTCTGGGATTATCTTGATCAAAAAGACCAATAACACCACATATAGCTCAAAAACAGAAAAAATATTAAATAAACGCTGTTTATTGCATGTAAATCACAAAATCATATTGCAAAATGTTTTTGTTTCTGCATATCATTTATGTGGGATACTTCACCAAGGCTCAAATCGAGTCAAAAATCACAGCAATATCAGCAGCAATAGACGCCGTAATGATCGGTCAATCCTACTCATTGGATACCGGGCAGGGCCGTCAAACCGTAACCAGAGCAAATCTATCCACCCTCCAAAAACAGCTTGACTACTGGCTCGCAAAACATGACGAACTTGACGAACGCGGCGGAATCATCTCTGTGGAGGTGACACGCTAATGGGATTGTTCGACCGCTTACGAAAAAAACCGGAACCGGTGAGATCCGTAAACACCCGGCAAGAAGTTCGGGAACGAATGCAGGCCGCTGCAATGGTAAATACCGGATGGGTCAATCCTATCGGACAATATACTGGCGAAAAATACGGGTCAATCAATTACAGCAATTTTTCCGGCTATAATTACACTACCCTCCGCCGGAACTCAAGAGGCGTGTACAACGAAAGCACCATTGCAACCGGAATCATTACCCGGTTTGCCGACAACGTGATCAACACCGGCTTGACCTGGGAATCGGCTCCCCTCTGGAACCTCTTGCCGGATGCTCCGAAAGAAGATCAAGCCCGGTACGAATGGACTCAAACCGTAGAATCGATGTGGAAACTCTACGCCGAGAGCAAAGAGGCGGATATCGAAGGAGTTCAGACTTTCAATCAGCTCCAGCGGAAACTCTACCGGCTCGAAATGATAGACGGGGAGATATTCGGCATCATCCGGTATCTCAAAACCCCCTCCCGTATGTCTCCGGTTGCTCTGCAGCTAATCAAGCCTGAACAAGTAATCAACCCCACATCCCACGAAGAAACAAAGGCAATCGAAAACCGTGGCGGATCCGTTAAACACGGCATAGAAAAAGACTCAATCGGAAAAGTGGTAGCCATCCATGTCCGGGACGCCGACACCATGAAAACAAAACGTATCCCGATATTCAGCACGAAATCCGGAAGACATTTTGTGATCCACTCCGGCAATTTCGAGGCAGTCGGACAACTCCGCGGACTCCCTGAACTATCGAAACTCGTCTACGAATTGTCCCGCTTGACCGAATACGACATAGCAGAACTTGAGGCCGTCGTGGCAAATGCTCTTTTCCTCGCATCGGTCGAGGCTGATGTCAACGCAACGCCGAAAAAGCCTGGTTTTGCTCCTAAAACCGCAAACCCGGAAACAAACGATTATGTACCGAAAACCGGCATTGAAACCGTACAGGTAGGTAAACGGGCGCTAGTCCTGAATAACCTCCCGCCCGGCTACAAAATGAATTTCCATCAAATGACCAGGCCGAACCAGAATTATTCCGCTTTCGTCGAAGCGTTCATGACCCGGATAGCTGGTTGTCTTGGCATGCCGCTTTCCGTCTTAACTCAAAAGTTCAACGCTTCATATTCAGCAGCACGAGCAGAAATCCTCTTTTTCTGGAACACCGTAAACCGCCGAAGAGCTGATTTTGTATCCGGCTTTTTATCACCTTTTTACGAGGCATGGTTTACCGAACAGATCAAAGCGGGTGATATCAAATCCCCCGGATACGACAGACCTCTTCTGAGACGCGCTTGGCTCCATGGCGTATGGACTGGAATATCCCGCCCAGTTGTCGATCCGCTCAAAGAAGTCAAGGCGGTAGAAACCCGGATCAGGCTCGGACACACCACCGGAGAACGGGAAGCGAAAGCGTATAACGGCAGTGATTACCGGGAGAATGTCGAACGGCTGAAAACTGAAAACAAATCGTTAGCGGAATCAAGAAAGCCTCTTGAGAAAGAAAAACAGGAGACTAAACAATGATCGATGTTCGAATGGTAATCGCAATAGCAGCAGGAGTCATGACAATGGGCGGAGGCATCATTGCTTTTTTTCAAATGCAAACGAGGCAAAACATGAAAATTGAAGCACTGCAGAAAGAAGTGGCTGAACTGAAAAGAAAGCAATCTGCCAGCACTTGCCATCAGATCGAAACTGAAAAGGCAATTGTCGAGATTAATACAAAACTCGATCACATCGTTAAGGCCATTGACGAGCTAAAAAAATCGAGGGGTATCGAATGATCAAGGGTGCACGGTTTTGGGATGATCGAGATCGTTATTACATTCAGACAAACAACCCAACTGAAGAGATTCTTCGCAAGGAGGACGGACAGGACTGGCTTGAATCCTGCGGCCCAACAGCAGCGGTTAACTGTCTCGCAGTTCTCGACTATAACGTTGAAATAATCAGTCCTGGAATCTACAGACCGCAACCCGAAGAAGTATTGACCGACTATTTCAACGATCCCCGGAATTATAAAAAACTCAAAATAGAAAGAGGTAATATCTCTCCTGCACAAATCCAGGGGAACAGAGTGCCGCAATACTACCCGCTCGCCGTCCGTGAAGTATTCGATGCAGAAGCACATTTTATCTGGACAAAAGCAATAGCCGAGATCGTAAAGTTCTTTGAAAAAAGCTGCGCAGTACAACTTTGCTTGAAAAATCCGGGACATTATATCGCTGGTGTCGCATATGATCATGCTACGAAAGAAATCATCTATAACGATCCATGGCCAGGATTTTTCCCGGACAGAAACGGATTCAATCGGCGCATGAACCATGATGAATTCCAGATGAACGTTAAACCATTCGCAATTATCTACACGGAGGGCAAGTCATGACTAACACACAAGGCGAAATTCTTGAAATGAAACCAGCAGGTTTTTTCCAGGACTCACAGGGCAACCGATCAAGTAAACGGATAGCCGGGACAATCATTCTCGGAACCGGTGCACTGTTCCTCCTGGGTATCGGCTGCGCTTCCGTCGTTCGGGAGATATCAGATCCGTCAACAGCCCTTGCCGTGGGGAAAACCCTGATCATCACCGGGGCAAGTCTTCTCGGTGTGGGAGTCGTGGAGAAGTTTGGAGGGGCAAGATGAAAACCATCGTAATATCCGGGATCATCGGCTGGGATGTATACGCCGATTCTATCCGGCGAAAACTTAACGAAGCCGGAGGCGAAGACCTCGACATTCAAATCTCATCTCCCGGTGGGTTCGTCTATGATGGCCTCGAAATATACAACCTGCTGAGAAATTACCAGGGCAAAAAGACAACTCAGCTTATGGGACTTGCCGCAAGCATGGCCTCTTATATCGCCATGGTTGGCGACACGGTCAAAGCACATGATAACGCCGTTTTTATGATCCACAACCCGTGGAACATTATCGTGGGCGATCATCAGGATTTCAGAAAAGAAGCGGACATCTTAGAGCGCATGGCTTCAATGCTTGCACAGGAATACGCAAAGAAGAGTGGAAAATCTCTTGATGAAATTATCAATCTCATGAACGAAGAGACCTACCTATTCGGAAACGAGATCAAGGAAGCGGGGTTCGTCGATGAAATCATCGAGACCGACAAAAAGGACGACAAACAGGCGGCGCTCGTGACGGCAAAAGCGAAGGTGAAAAATTGCTTCTCGGTCATAAACGAATTTGTTGAAGAGGATTCAATCACCAAGGCAGCAGCACTCATACCAATAAGCGGAATCAAAACACCGTCGTTGACGGTTACCAAACCCGCCGCCATGGCGGAAAACAGAGAGGAGGTCAAGCGCATGGAACTTGACGAACTCAAAAAGGAACATCCCGGTGTATACGCCGAGGCGGTAAACATCGGGAGAGAGGACGGCGTGAAAGCGGAACGCGAAAGACGCAACGCTTTACAGGCCCAGGCAAATGCGGACCCGGACAATGAAGTACTCCGGGAAGTGGTTGCGGATGCAATCGCAAACGGCACCGACGCCAAAGACTTGGAACTACAGACGAAAATCTCTGTAGCAATCCGGGACGGAAATAAACTCGACGGGGAAAACGCAGCCGATGTCAAAACAGCTTCAGCGGGGGAAAATGATAACGCTGAACTCACCGAAGACGAACAGGCGGAGGTCGAAGCCTCTGTTGAGCGTATTAAAAAGGCAGGAGGTTAATCATGGGCGACTTAGATAACACTCCATTGGTCATTGTCAACAACGGGACCCCTCCCGTAGATATGACTATCCTCACCGGGCAGATCCTTGCCCTTGGCTCCGTGCTCGGAATCGTGACGGCAGGCGGCAAGCTGAAACTCACCGACAGCGCAAGCGTGGACGGCTCGGAAAACCCGAAATACGTCTTGCTCAAAGCCGTTGACACATCGGGCGGAGACTTGACCGGACAGCGGAACAAACTGCTTGCTGCCGGCATCGTGAATGCTGACAAACTGGTTTTTGGCGGAACCGACACTCTCGCCGATCACCATGTAGCCCTGAAAGAGACCGGTATTATTGCTGTTGATACCGAAAGCTCTGAAGCCTACGACAACAGCTAAGGAGGTTTGGGATATGCCTGATCTTTTCAAGCACATAATGACAGCTGCCTACAACGAAAAACTGGCAGCGGGGCAGGTGACAACTTTCCTACTTTCCCTCTTCGGGAAAAATCCGCAGGAGGTTGTAGTTGCACCAACGGAAAAAGTGGACGTCGATATCATCCGTGATAATCGACTGGTTGCGGCTGACGTCGTTAGAGGCGGAGGCGCGGGTAATAAAAACGTTGTCGGGAAATTCTCGGCTAAGGAATATACGGTACCGCTTTACTGGGAGGAAGCACCGATCACCGCATCGATGCTTAACAAAAGGCTGCCTGGCATCGACCCTTACACCCCGACCGGACGCATGGAGGCCCTCGCTTATTTTGCCTCTCGTGCCCAGGTGGATAACACTAATAAAATCCTCCGGGCAATGGAAAAAATGGCGGCTGAAGCTCTGCAGCTCGGAACGGTGACCCTGGTAAATACCGATTCCCTCGACTTTAAAAAGAAAGCGACCCATAGTGTGACCCCCGGTACAAAATGGGACTCGACGGGTAACCCGATTTCCGACATTGAAGCCTTGGCGGATGTGATTTTCCAGAACGGCAAACTGAAACCAAATACCCTGATTTTCGGACAGTCCGCGTGGGACGCGTTCATCAACAATTCAAACGTGCAGTCCTACCTGGACAACCGTAGAATTGAACCTGGAAACCTCGCTCCTGGTGAAATTGTAAACGGCGCGAAACCCTGGGGAGCTTTCGACATCGGACCTTACCGGTTTGTGGCTTACATCTACAGCGAATTTTATGACGTATCCGGCACGGCAACACCGTACGTCACTACCGATACCGTCGTTGTGATGAACAAAGACGCACGGCTGACCAAAGTATTCGGAGCGGTCGAAGTTCTTCCTCAGTTCCAGGCTGATTACAGCGAGCAGGGACTTCCGACCTTGCCGCAGTTCCAGCCTGGTGAGTTCATCCCCTTTGTCTACAACCTGCCACCTGCCGCACTCATGGCGGGCGTGCAGAGTGCCCCGCTCGTGATTCCGACGGCAATTGATACCATCGGGACCCTCATAAACGTGGATACCTAAGAGGAGGTAACAAATGGCTTTTAAAGTTTCTGATGATTTCAAAGGTGTTCTTTCTTTTGGGAAAGAAAAATTTTTTGCCGGTGCCAAAATCCCGGAAGGTGTTGCCAAAAAACTGGACATCGATAGCCTTGTTGCTGACGGTGTACTCGTTGATGGGAAATCCAGCGAATCTGGAAATAAAACCTTGGCCGATATGACCAAGGCGGAACTCCTACAGGTTGCCGAGGAGATGGAACTCGAAATTTCTTCCGGTGCGAACAAAGAAGAGATCCTTCTTGCAATCAAGGAAGCACAGGCAGGCTAAATGAGCATCCGTTCCCAGGCAGCGGCAGACTTACAAAGCATACTCAATCAGGACGGTGAGGACATAACCCTCACCGCTCCTGGTCCTGTTGTCTACAACGTCAAAGGACAGGTGACCCGGATCGACGTAGGAATTGACCCCGACACCGGGACGCAATTCTTTGAGCCGAAAACCGCTGTAACCGTTTCCCTCTCGGACCTGTCCGCGGACCCGACAACCGAATGGGCGATCGAAACAACAGATGTAACCGGACAGACCATAACCGGACAGGTGATCGAGGTGCGATTTGACCGTACCCTCGGGTTTGTAACCATGCTGATTGAGGTGGTGAACTGATGGGCGCGAAAGGCGGATTTGACATAGCCTTTAACAACATAAAAACCATCCTCTAAACCTACTCGGCTGCACAACCGGCGGAGGAGCAGTTTACCGTCCACGCTGATTACTACCGGAATTTACCAGCAGACTCCGGAGCATACGTTTTCCTTTATCTCGGCGATATCAGCCCGGATAATGGGAGATCGGCGGGCAACGTGCATTACGCCTATGAAGCAAACTACAACATCGATTGTGTAGCGCTCGGAAAAGGCACACAGGGTGCGGAGTACACCCGGGGAGACGAGGCTGCGGGGATCCGCCTTCGGTACCTGATTCAGCAGGTCCTTAATGCCCTATATCCGAAAGACAATATGCAATTTGGCTTTCCGGTCGGCACCCTCAACGGAAGACGAATGCTCCAGATCAATCCCCTGCCGCCGGAAATGCAGCTCGGGGAACGGCCTATTGTCGGGGCACGGCTGACTCTCACACTCGGCATGGCATTCGAACCCGGAACGCTCGCAGGTGACACTCTTACAGATATCTATGTGACTGCCGACAAATGGGCGGCACTATTCCAACCATAGGAGGACTTATATGTCTATTACTTTCAATTTGGTTCCAAATGACGCAGCTGCCTCGGCGGTATTCGTCGAACAGGAACCGGTAAGCAGGGGGACAGGTTCTCCTGTGATACCTCATAAAATCTTAGTCATAGGACAATTCGATAGCGGGAAATCTCCTGTTGTGAACACCCCGCAGCTCGTACTTGACCTCGATGACGCATGGACTCGGTATGGAAGAGGCTCCCTCCTCTCCCTGCTCATTGCGGCAGCCTTGAGGAAACGGGGCACCGTCCCTATCTACGCTCTTCCCCTCGATGACGCGGGAGCAGGCGTACAGGCAACCGGAACGCTCGTTGTATCTGGCACAGCAACAGCAGCCGGAACTCTCGCTGTATATGTAGGCGGGAAACGAATTCCCGTAACTGTAACCAATGGCATGACTGCCACACAGGTAGGAGATGCAATCGCCACGGCCGTAACCGCAGACCTCGATCTGCCGGTAACCGCTGCAAACGTAACAGGTACAGTTACTTTTACGGTAAGATGGAAAGGCGAAAGCGGTAACCAGATCAAGCTCGAAATCAATCGGCTTGAAACCGACAGCACTCCGGCAGGGATAGCCGTAGTCGTAACCGACATCGGGAACGTGGTAGCAGGCGCAACCAACCCGACACTGGACACAGCCCTCGGGAACCTCGGAGACACCTGGTACACCGATGTTGTGTGTCCGTATCTGGATACAACCAGTCTGACGGCGATTAAGACGTCGGGCGACGCGCGGGTAGACCCCGGTGTGAAACGACCTTTCGTTGCCTTTGTCGGATACACAGACACGAAGGCAAATTTGATTACAAAGCTCGGAGCCCTCAATTGTGAGTGGATCACGATCGTTCCGGTACACGGATCATCTACAGCAGGCCTAGAGATTGCGGCGGCAACCGCCGGACTGTTCGCAAGCATCCAACAGGCGACACCCGGAAGACCGGCGAAGACCAAAACCATTCCGAGTGTGCTCGCAGGCGCAACCAACATTTTGACCTACACCGACCGTGATACCGTGGTAAAAGCGGGCGGATCTCACACCTATAACCAGGAGGACGGCACGGTAACCATCGGCGACCTGGTAACGACCCGTAATAAAACTGATGGCGGTGCGGATACCGACGATTGGCGGTTCACCATCATCATTCCTAACCTGCAGTTTAAAATCTACGCACTCGAAAATACGTACCTTGCATCCCCATTCGACCAGGCCGTTGTACTCGCAGATGGAAGCGGAGCAGGCCCTACCTACACAGTTAGACCATCGACCGTCAAATCCTATGCTGTATCCCTGGTTGACGACTGGGTTTCCCGTGGGATCTCAACCAAACGCGACACCATCGTTGAGGGGATCACAGCAGCAATCGACGGAGCGAACCCCGGACGTATCAATCTGCTCATCCCGGATGTACCGAGTGCTGGACTCAGGATTCTTGCAGCCAAACTCGAATGGGCCTTTGTGGTCTAAGGAGGATATGAAAAATGGCAACAGTTAGAGGCGGAGACATAATCCAGGTAATGCTATTCGGGCGTGAGTTTGATGTAGCAGCCGACAGCAACGTGACCTATCGGTTATCTGGCAGGCAGAACGAATCAACCCCGACCGGCAACGGCGGGATGCACACGACACAGAGGCAGAAGCTCGGAGGTTTCGACAGCCTGCCGATTTCCGTAGACCCATCCAGAGGAGATGTTGAATTTCTCCAGGAGAAAGCGAACGCAGGCGAACCGGGACCGTGCTCAATGACCCTGATAAACGGGATTACCTACTCAGGCAATCTCACCATCCAGGGCGAAATCGACCCGAACACCGGAGACGGACAGGTTGAGATATCTGCACTCGGACCGAAGTTTGAAAAGATTTAAGGGGTGTATATGGCAGTAATAGCGGAAGAGGTTGCCAGAGAACAGCTTGAGAAAATGATAACTGCATTCGGTGCCGACCTTGACCCGGAGAATAAGCATTCACTTCTCCGGGCAATTTCAGCAGGTAGGCTCGATTTCGATGAGACAGAGGAATCGTTTACCATAATGCTTGTGAAACCAATACAGCTTGAAAACGGGGAGACAGTTGAGACGTTAATAATAACCGAACCCGATTTCAGCCAGGTTCAAAAGGCATCGAAGTCGAAAAACGAAATAGATCAAACCCTTTTCCTTCTCTCAAGTATCACCGGCCACCCGGCGGGCGTAATCGGCAGGCTCAAGATGAGAGACCTTACCCTCTGCGGCACGGTACTCTCTTTTTTCGCATAACGACGGCGGGGGCTGATAACATGCTCCTGACCGTCGCTGACCGGTTCGGATTTTCGGAAAACGAGCTATGGTATATGCCGATGTCAAGGCTCAGGTTTTGGTACGACGGAGCGGTAAAAATAGCGAAACACGAAAGGAAACAATATGGCAAAGCCTAAGATAAGCGCAACATTCAACGCCGTTGACAAAATAACAGGCCCGGTTAAAAAGATGAACCGCAGCGTTACCGGTTTCTCGAAATCCGCCCAACGTTCCTTCCGTGGTGTCGGCCCGTCGATCAGTAAATTAAGAGGACTATTAACCGGAGTGGTTGCCATCCTCGCGACCGGAGCAATCGCAAGGGGTATTACAAAATTCGCTGAGGCTGGAGACGAGATAGCTAAAACTGCCCGGCAGATCGGACTCACTTCTGAAGCACTACAGGAGTTACGGTTTGCAGCCGAGCGGCAAGGGATCACCACGCAGGATTTTACAAAGTCCATTCAGCAAATGAATAAATTTGTCGGTCAGGCCCGAGTACAGACCGGCGCGCTCTACACCATGCTAAATAAATCGAATCCTGCTTTACTCGAACAGTTGAAAACAGTCGAAAACTCCGAGGATGCGTTCAATATCCTGGTCACGGAACTTAACTCCATGAAAAACCAGATGGACAAATCCGCCTTGGCAAATGCAGCCTTCGGACGATCCGGAACTGGTTTTCTGATCATGGCGGAAAACGGAGTAGAAGGAATCTCAGCACTCCGGGAGGAAGCCAGGAAATACGGCAATATCATTTCGAACGAAGCGGCGAAGAAATCTGAAGAGTTTGTTGACTCTATGACAAACCTGAAAAGCACAATGAATTCTTTGAAAAATAATGCGCTCACCCCGCTTATCGAAAAACTACAACCCCTGGTTCAAAACATGGCGGACTACATTTCCAAAAATCAAGACATGATTAACCTTCGAATCAAACAAGTATTTGACGGAATCAGAAAAGCGGTACAGATACTTGTGAAGCTCTGGGACAGCGGATTGATACCGGCGATCCTTGTCGGTATCGGAGTTTTCAAGGGGTTAACCATAGCGATTGCCATTTACAAGGGCGTTCTTACAATTGCGAAAGGGGTACAGATTGCTTTCAACGCCGTAATGGCAGCCAATCCGATCGGGCTGATTATCATAGCGATTGCGGCATTGGTAGCAGCGGTGATCTACCTCATTCGGAACTGGGACAAAGTGATTGCTGGTTTCAAAGCCGGATGGGAAATAATGAAACTTATCGGGAATTTCATCAAAGACGTCTTTATGTTTCAAATCAATAAACTGGTCGAAGGCTTTAAGATAATCTGGGAGACTATTAAAACCGGCTGGCAGGCGGTGAAAGATTTCTTTCTAAAGATATGGGAGAAAATTAAAGAGCCTTTCCAGAAAATCGGTGACTTTTTTAAACAGTTCGGCGGGAAGAAAACAGAAGTCAACATAAATGAAAACCAGACAGGTGGTCAGCCCAGCCTCATCGGTAGAAATGACGGCATCATGGAATCCCGCAGCTACGCTGAAAACAAATCAACCGTAGATATCAACATGGCAGGACTACCGCAGGGCTCAACCGTGAGACAACGGGGCATAGCTCCGGGCGTGCGGATGAACTACGGATATGCGGGAGGTCAAGTATAGTGTATACCGACCGGCTCCGTGAAATGCGGTATACCTCACCATCCGGGCAGGAGTTCACCTTGCTCTTTGACGCTCTCACTCGAACCGGCGGAAAGAAAGCTCCGGTCTCAGAGTTTCCCGGACAGGACCAGGGCGCGGTACAAGACCTCGGAGAATTGACCATTGTATTCCCGGTCACCTGCTACATCTCCGGTCCCGAGTATGACCTTGAATCCGACCGATTCTGGAACGCTCTCGCTGAATCAGGGGAGGCAACCCTTGATCATCCCAGGTGGGGAATCCTTACCGTACTCCCATCTACCAGGAAACAGACTGAAGAGTTTGTAAACGGTGCTATGCGGGCGGTATTCACCATTGATTTTATCCGGACAGATCAAACACAATTCGAGTTCCCGAAAGTTACCGGTGTAGCCGATGACCAGATAATATCCGATACGAACGAAGCAGCCGTAGCGATAGCCGACACCCTTGAGGGAGCTGAAACCGAAAATCCCAGGGAGAAAGCCGGAATAAAAGACAGGATCACCGGAGCACTCTCCATGGTAAGCGGTGCGATCAACAAAGTCACCGGACTGACCGATACGGCACGCTCACAGATAACCGGAGCGATAAACGAAGTTACTAGGGAGATTGACACCCTTGTAGCATCACCGGCACTCCTGCTCGAAGCAATGACATCCCTGTACCGACTACCGGCGCGGGAAGAAATCGACATCGATGCAAAAATCAGAGCGTACCGGGAAATCTACACAAGTCTGGTAGACGGCATTGTAAATACCACGATCCAATACGGGGAAATATTCGGACTTGTTACCACCGGACAGATCGGAGCGGTAGCCATTGCGGCGGCAGAGGCGACCACAGCCGGAGACATCGAAACCAGGGAACAGGCGGGACAGATAATCGACGACCTATCCAGCCTGTACGCTGATATCACCGGGAGCATTGAAGATGTTGAATCAGCAGGCTCTTTCTCAGCGGGTTATGACGCACAAGCGGCAGTAGATCAAGCGGTATCACGGGCACTCGGCAACCTGGTTGACCGGGCATTTTCTCTCCCGACAGAGAGGATCCTCACACTCGATAAAGATGTAACCTCGATACAACTGGCTTACGAACTCTATGGAGACCTTAACAACATCGACCGGCTCATCAATTTCAACAATTTTCAGGACACCTACCTGCTCCTGCTACAGCGGGGCACGGAAGTGAGGTGGTATGTCTGACACACCCGTTTCCATAGCAAAGGCCCCTGAAATCTCAATCATCGTAGGCGGTGAAAAACTCACCGGATGGACTGGATTTAACGTGGTCCGGGCTCTCGATGCGGCAGCGGACGCTTTTGCATTCTCCCTTCCCTTCGATCCGACACCGGAGAACGTAGAGCGGTTCCGGCCATACTCTCCTGGCGTGATTGAAATACGTGGAGACAATGAAAGATTTCTCCGGGGCTATTTCGAACATGTTACCGCATCCACTCAGGCGGACAGCCGGACAATCGAACTACAGGGACGATCTACTACCGGCGTACTCGTTGAGTGGAGCGCCGGACATTTCCCAGGGGAAGTACAGAAACTTGGAAAAGTTACCTTTTTAGCGACAGAAGCCTATAAGGAAAATGTGGCTTTCGAGTTTTCCGGGATGACCTTTAATCAGATAGCCGTAAAAGTAGCATTCCCGAACGAGGTTAAAGCGTTCCCGGACACGCCGGTTATCGAAGATGTCGCTATCGAACCGGGTACGACCTGCTTTAAGTTCCTCGCATCCTTAGCCGCGGCAAATGGCTATTTAGGGATCCCGACACCTGCCGGAGCACTCCATTATCGGCGGGACCTAGGGACCACCCCCACAGTCGTTGATCTCATCGAAGGACAAAGCCCGGTTATCTCCGTATCAACCACGCACGACATGACAAAGCGGTTCCACGTGTACAAAGTCGTGGCTTCCTCCACCGGGAACCCCGGAGTAGAGGCGTTCGCCTATGATAAAGCACTTGCCCCGAACATCCGGGGATCCCTGGTCGTCGAACCACAGCAACAATCAACCGATTATCAACAGGCTGCCAACTTCGCGCGGGCCAGGGGATTGATCGACTCATACAATACCGCTGTGATTGTTACCGGTTTTGCCTTCCGGAATAAGGCAGGCGCACAGCAATTCTGGAAAGCGGGAGACGTGATCCGGTTATATGCTCCAGGCGCTTTCATCCTGAAACCCTCAAAACTGATTGTCCGTAGGGCAACCTTTCGGCTCGACGAATCCGGCGGACAAATAACCACTCTCGACCTTGCACTCCCGGAAGTATTTTCCGGCGGATACCCGGAGGTGGTACCGTGGGAAGATTAGTTGAGGCGGTAAAATCCTACATTGCAAAACGAGGAAAAGCCCCGGGTAAATGTGTGATCATCCAGACCGATGGCGGTGTGGGTATGGAGCGGACAACAGAACTTTATCACCCCCCCGGCATATCTTCAGCCCCGACAAAGGGAGACCGGGTAATTGAGATCCCGCTCGGGACAGGAGTGAGGGTAGCCGTTGCAACGCACAATTACCGGATAGAGGTCAATCCCGACAGCGGGGAAACGATCATCTACTCGACCAACGAGGCAGGGGATACCGTCAAATCTCAGATCAAGCTGGACAACGCCGGCAATATAGATCTGAACGGCAGCGGTAAAAAGCTCGTTACCTACTCGGAGCTCAATACAGCACTGCAAACCCTTGTAACAGCAATCAATACCCTATTCGGCACGAAACTCGACGGCGGAGGAACACCGGGAACATTGATCCTCAACATCTCAGCAGCGGAAACGCAGACAGTGAGGACAGGCGGATGAGTGACATATACCTCGAACCAACAGCAGACGGTGGAGAAATCACAGTAACCGCAGGCAAACCGGAAATGACTGGTGGCCTTGATAACGCTGTGTATTTCTCGCTATTCACAGCTCCCTGGTGGGGTAATGCGATATCAACACAAGCGGAGCGGTACACCTCGACAATCCCGGAAGTAATGACACGGGGGGCACTTACTAACCAGACCCGGCTTGATGTAATTGAGGCAGCCCGGAACAGCCTTGCATGGATGATCGACGAAGGCATAGCCGAACGGATAGAGATTAAAGCGGAAATACCGAAAACCGGCACCCTCTATCTTGCTGTCAGGATTTACGAACCGGAAGCGACAGAGGATTTTGCCTATGCCCTTAACTGGGAATCGCAGGAGGTGTCTTTAAGATGAAAACCATCCCCACAATAGCGGAAATCAGAGACCAGATACTTGCGGACATTGAAATAGCAACCGGACAGACCACACCGGTACTCCCAAAAGCGGTTTGGCGTGTACTTGCCACAGCACTCGGCGGAGCGTTACATCTCCTCTACCGGTTCGGCCTCTGGCTCTATAAACAGATCTTCACCCTTTCGATGGACGATGATGCGATAGCAACACGGGCAGCGGAATATGGCCTTTCACGGACGCCAGCGGCAAAATGGATTGGCACAGCAACAGCAACCGGCGATGATGACACGGTTATATCCGCCGGCGAACTCTGGCAGAAAGACGGCAACGTGTACCAAGTGCTAACCGCTGTTACCATCACCGGGGGTACCGCGACAATGGATCTAAAATCCCTTGAAACCGGGGACGCTGTTGACTTAACGGTAAGTGATATCATTTCCATTGTCTCCCCGAAAGCAGGCGTTGACAAAGACGCTACCGTTGCATCCGTTACACAATCCGGGGAGGACGCGGAAGCCCTCGAAAACTTCCGAAGCCGTATACTCTCCCGACAGCAAAACCAGCCCCAGGGCGGAGCGGCTACCGACTACATCAAATGGACTTTGGAAGTAGCCGGAATCTCCGAAGCATACGCCTTCAGACCGACACCCGGATTTGTGAATGTATATCCCTTAACCGACGATGCAGACCCGACAAACCGAATCCCGAGCAGTGCAAAATTGACAGAGGTTGAAAATTACCTCTCCGACACAAAACGCAGACCACTTAATGCCACAGTCTCGGCCCTCGCATTTAGCGAGCTTGATTTCGATGTTGATATCGCCAATCTCTCGCCGAACGATGCTGATACCAAAGCGGCGATCGAGACAGTGATCAAAAACTACATGTATGCCCGCAGACCTGAACAGTATGACGACGAGGTAAACCCGAAAAACGTGATATCAGCCGGAGAGGTAACATCAATCGCAATCGGAGCAGGTGCGACCGTGGCAACCGTGACCCTGAAGAACGCGGGAGGCACACCGATCACCAGCTACACCCTGCAGGATTCTGAGCTTGCCATATTAAGGACGCTCACATGGGTATAATGAAACAGACATTCCGCAGCCTGTTTCCTCATGGTCATCCCTGGTCACTCATGGGAATATTTGGATCGGTTATCGATGCACTATCCCTCTCCCTCGACAGGGTACGGGATTTTCTTGCGGACGTAAAAACCGAAAGCAATCCAGGAATGGCAGTTGACACCTTGCAGGAATGGTACTCACAGCTCGGCATCAAATACGACAGCACGCAGACCCTTGACACACGACAGAAACGGGCAAGCCAGGCATACAGCTCCATCGGTGGACAGAACAAAGATTACATCGAGGAACAGATCCAAATTGCTTATCCGGATGTGTATTTAATCGAATACGAAACCAACCCGGAGAACATGGTCGGTCTCGGCATGGTCGGTCTGATGCAAGTATCAAACTATCCGTCATGGCTGTCATTTCCACCGGCAGACGGTACGTATCCTGTCCACTACTACAGAGTCGCGGGAGAAGTTGACGACATCTCCGACCTGAACGGTCTTAAGAATTTACTCTCCCGAATCGCACCACTGACCCATGAACCAGTCTTTGAAATCACGATTAGAAATCAAAGTGCCACTGGTGAAGTCGGCCTTGCAATGGCCGGACTCGCCCAGGTAGGCAGGACGAAGGAGGATACATAATGAGAAAGATAGCAGGGCCAGGACACGTATCAAACGAGTTCAAGGACTATGACGCGATATCGAACCCCACGGGAACAGTACACACAGCCGACTGGGGAAACGATGTACAGCGGGAATTGATCGGGATACAGGATGAATTCTCTATCGCAGAAGCTGACGGCTCGAATAAATATATCCTGGCCGCAATTAAAGGACTTGCCATCCGATTCGGTAAACAGCTCGGAGAATTATTTTTTCTCGACCAGCACAAGACGCCGGCAGCATTCGACAAGGACAACCCGGAAAACTTCTTCCCCGGTCTCTGTCTCGATACTATCAGCAGCTATATGGATATCAGCTCTACCAATTGGAGCGATCTTGTTACTCACCTCCGGGCGAAAGTCTTTAAGTACATGGAGGGCACCGGTTCTGAAAAATTCGCTTTCGATGTTACTAATTGGGCGATAGTCTCCAATGTTGCGACTCTAACCCTTGCTAACACCACAGCGGAAAATGCCATACTCGCGGCACTCGCAGAGGAAAATCTTGTACACGGCGGATACTCCAACTGGCGATCGATAACGCTTCCCTCTGCAATCGGCGACATTACCGCCGGGGAATACGCAATCACGGACGTGGACGCGGCAGCCCGTACGATCGATTTTGCCTTCACTGCAGCGGACAACAGCGGGAGCGGTACCTGGACAGTCAATTTCTACCAGCACCGGATACCGGGAAGCACCACCACCGCACGGGTCTATGAGGTGACAGCACGGAGCCTTGTATCGGCCAACGATGGAGATGGAGAGGCAATTGCCGGGATGAGGCGAAGAGATAGATTTCAGGGGTTTACATTTAATGTAACTGCACATGGAGATTTGGGTTTAGATAGCTTATCTATCAGTGGTGGCGCGTCTGGAATGGCACGGTGGGGTACAAATACTAGCAGTGTATCGATAAGCACAGATGGAGTTAACGGCACGCCCCGCACCGGCAAAACCACCGATCCACGGGCATTGATCGGGCACCTCTATATATGGGCCAAGAGCTACGTAGCATAGGAGGCACTATGAAAACAATCGAAATTATCAAACATACCGGAGAGTTTGAAAAAATCACCGAAACTGTGGACGGCAAGAAGATGGAACGTAAAAAGGAAATCCTGACCACTGAAAAAGAATATCGGTGCGAAGACGGAGAGGAACAATCCCTCCTGCAACGGGCACGCCTAACCGCCGAACTGTGGACACGGTACAAGGGCGAAAAATTCCAAGCACGGATACAGGAGGCGAAATGATTTATATTATCCTCACCCTCGCCATCATAGCAGCCGGAGCAGTCCTGTACTCCCGGAACATAACCCGGAAACACCAAGCGCAGAAACAGCGGACGAAAAACTTAGAACAGGCAAACGCCACTTTGCAGGACACCATCAAACAGCGTGACCATATCATACGCGCCATGGAGGAGGTAAACCGTGAGACGGCGAAGAAAAAGAGTGACATTCGTACAGGCAACGACACTGATAATTTTAATGCTTCTCTTGACGTACTGCACGACCTTTCCCGAGATCGAGACCCCTCAGCCGGTAAAGATTGACCTTCAATTTCCGGTATTCCCCGACCCGGTCGGGCAGGTAGCATACAATGAGGAAACCGGGCTCGTCTCTATACCCCTCGACTATTGGCTATTGATAATCGATTACGCCATCGATGTTGACGCTGTACGACGGAAATATGAGTTGCCGAATGAATAGCGGATGGTCTGCAGACGTTGAAATCAAGGGCTACATGACCACAATGAAATTCATTTCAAAAGAAGCCCTCCCCGGAGCAGTAGTCGATACCCTAAACAACACAGCTCAGGCGAACGAACGAAAGATGAAAAAGAATGTTGAAAAGCGGATGATTGTCAGGACCCCATATACCCTTAAGAGCATCAAACAGGACAGGCACGCACGGGGTCAGAATATCGCAAGGATGTTCTCGCGGGTTGGATCCATTTCTCCATATCTTGCAATCCACGATGAAGGCGGAATCGTACAGGCTGAAAACAAGAAAATCCCCATACCAACACTACAAGCCCGTACCGGAAAGAACATCCGAAAGCGGATAGCTCGACGGTACAAGATGAATGAGATGGACATCGGGAGCAATTTCTTCATGGGGAAACCTGCGAGTAGACGGCTTGGAATCTATGAGCGGAGAAAGCACCGCATGGTCATGATCCGGAACCTTGAATCCTCACAGAAAAAAATTGACCCGAACAGGTGGTTCTCCGACTCCCTAAAAAAGTACGGCACACCACAATATATCCGGGCTCAGTTTATTCGGGCTGCTAAGAAACGACTTAAAAGGGTTCAGTAAATAAATTTTATTCTTTCAATTCCATCTTTTGTTTCTCACCGCACTGTGTGCAATATGTCATATAATTTCCATCATCATCTTTTTGTTCAAGAGATAATTTGAACACAGGCAGGCTAACTATGGAACCTGCAGTAAAATCTAGTTCATTGCCGCATTTTGGGCAAATTATTCTTACGCTTTTTTTAATCTGTTCTTCATTGTCCATACAATCCTCTCTTATTCCTTGATTTCTCCCAGCAACAACTTCCTCTGTGCTTGGCTGATAGCCTGCAAATCCTCCGGCAGATAATCAGTATAGTGGTCTGTCATTTCCTCCGAATCATGGCCGGTAAACCTCCGGATCACATCATCGGCGATCCGCTCATGACGGAGCAACGTGTTGAAAAACCGACGAGCAGAATGAAACGTAACGTTCCTATCCTCCCGGTCTTCTATCCCTGCCTCTTTCATCCTGGTATACAACCAGTTCCGGAGGTTGTGAGGTGATACCGGTTTCTCCTGCCTTGGATGGAACGAAAACAGATACCGACCTTGCCCGGTCAGGAACGGCTCAAGTTCATTCCGCAGTTCGGCGGATATTGGAACTTTCCGCTCATCCTTGTCTTTTACCAGGGTCCTGGCCTGCAGCTTGATATTATACTGATGCGTGATATTCAGATAACTTCCCCGGATCTCCTTGTCTCCCTGCTGCATGGTGATATCCCGTACATCGTCGGTCAACAGTCCACACACTTCACCGATACGAAGCCCGGTCATAAAAGCGATTTTCGAGGCGTAATAATAAAGCCGATTCCGCTTTTTCTCAAAATCAATTCCCTCCGGGGATAACAGCAGGGCAACCTCGGAGATCGTTAGGGCTCCGTATGAATTCTTACGGGCAGACAGTTCCGGAACCAACCGCCATGGGTTACTCTCAATCTCCCCCAGGCGTTCAGCTTCACCCATCATAACGCTGTACACCGATCGACGGTTATTCGCCGACTTGTGCGCCGATCCCTCAGATACCCATTGAAACAGCAGGCTTTCACAATCGGCGACGGATATTTCATCGATGTATGTTTCCCCATGGTAGGGGAGGATGTGATCACGGGTAATCTGTCCAGCGGTTTTTACATAGGTCTCGGTGATCCCCGGTCTGTTGCTGTCCGACCGGGCAAGTTTTCCCCGGACATATTCAGATTTCCGCCAGTTCCAGAACTGTTTTCGCTCTACCCATTGCGTTAGGGTAGGAGCCCGCAGTCGGGAACCAAGGCGGTCAAGCCGGAAAAGCTCCATGCAATAGGATTCGGCGTCTCTTCGGGACTTTGCCCGGTCACGTTCACGGATGAAGCCGATTCCTGTAGATATTGGATTTGTCCGGTTTCCTCCCTGGTAGGTCTGATAGTACCAGACCGTCTTCCCTGATGGTAATTCACGGGGAAAAAGCGTGTACGGTTTATCTCGGTATCGAGGACTCACTCTTTACCCCTGTGCAGATTTCCGTATCTAACTGCTTGCATATCTGCTAACACAAAAAAAGGGTAGCACATAATGTACTACCCTGTCAATAATTATTCATGGAGATGGCGGGAGTCGAACCCGCGTCCTAAAGGGAGAATCACAAGCTTCTACAAGTTTAGCCGATTGTTATTGTTTCGGGAAAAAGGTAGCGAACCGGCCCGCGCTTTTTCCCAGAGTCCGGAAAGGTGTCCCTGCTATCCCCCGAACATGATAACAGGTAAGTCCTGGTTTCTTTCAGGCAGTCGGGGCTTCAGAACGGCATCCCCGGTACCCGTGGCCGCAATTACGCAGCCAGTGCGTATTCTGCGTTAACGTTTTCGTCAGCAGTTAATTGTTGGTGCCAGTTTTAGGAGTATAGCGCTCCACCTGCAGCCTGATCTTCCGCAATCCTCCAGTCGAAACCCTTACATCCCCGGGTTTTCTTTATTTCGGTATTAATATAACAAAAACTTATGAAAAAATCAATCTCGATACCGCATTTTAAGCTGAAAGAGATGAAAGCAAGCCACTACATCCCTGTCGTCCCCGTTGCGTTTCCTGTCGCGGCCTTAACTTAATTCCGTGAGTAAACACCGCCATTAAAAAGCCCCTGCCGGATCTATGGGGATCTATGGGGTTTTTCGTTTTAGGAGAAAACATGATATGATGCAGATATGAAGAGGGGATTATATGAATTGCAGGGATGACATGCTTACCCACGGGGTGTATATCGTAACAGCAGCTTATGATGGAACACCGAGGGGTATGACTGCGGCCTGGGCATGCCAGGTTGGTATCGATGGGATCATGGTTTTTATAGGGGACCAGAGCAGTACCCGGGAATATATACTGCGTTCCCGGGGGTTTGGCATGTCTGTTCTGGCTGAGGGACAGACAGCCCTGGCAAAGCGGTTCGGTACCGCATCGAGTCTCAACATGGACAAGTTCGAAGGGGTAAGGTTTCATTTCGGAGAAACAGGGTCGCCGCTCCTCGACGATTGCCCTTTAACCTTAGATTGCAAGGTGGACGATGTGTTTAACTACGGTGAAGGAAAACTGATCATCGGAAAGATCATTTCTGTAGAGGACCAGGTAGATGATTATTCACCCCTTCTTTACCGCAGCGAAGATTACTGAGAAAAAAAAGCCTCAACGGTGAATAATCCGTAATCAGGGATGTATAGAACAGTATAAAATCAAATGCTGCTATGGAGGAACGGTATGTCTGCACTGGTTGTTCTTGGTCTAATACTGGCAATTATAAATCCGGTTATCGGAGGTGTGCTGGTCGGCTATATCGTATGGCTTAAAGACAGCGTGGTTGGATTCCAGTTAATCCTTCTGTCCCTGACAGTTATGCAGCTGTTGGTGATCGGCGGTTTTGTGTACCTTTCACGGAAAATAAAAAAGATCGAAAAAAGCCTCAAAGAGCAATCCGGCTGAAACCGGGGGGAGTTGAACCGGGATCTAATAGCGGTCCTTCAGTTCTCTATCGGTTTCCCGTTTAAGGTCCCGGTTTTTTATCGATTCCCGCTTGTCATACACTTTTTTCCCCTTGCACACTCCCATTTCAACTTTCACGATACCCCTTTTCAGATAGAATTTGAGGGGAACCAGGGTTAGTCCCTTTTCATCTACCTTTCGTTTCAGCCGTTTAATTTCCCGTTTGTGGGCAAGTATTCTCCTGTCCCGGTCGGGCTCATGGTTATGGATATTGCCGTGGGTATAGGGAGAAATATGGAGTCCCTTCAGGATGAGTTCCCCGTTGATAATGCGGGCGTACGCATCGGTGAAGGATATCTTCCCCAGTTTAATTGATTTTACTTCTGTCCCTTTGAGTTCGATACCGGCTTCAAAGGATTCTTCAACTTCGAAGTTAAAGTAGGCTTTCTTGTTTTTCGCGATGGTCCTGTTACCCGGATCTTTCATGTCAGAGATTCCATTACTTCGGATCTGGGACGAGAACCGGTCGAAATCCGAGAAACCCTGTACACCAGGAAGGAGGCTGGGAGCCCCTGGTGGCTATGGATATATCATGTTCATTATTCGCCCAGGAACCGCCGCGAACAGAACGTTCCGCGCTTGGAAAATAATCGCTGCCGTACTTCCGGTGCTTCAAATCGAGAAAAGAGGCATGCCTATAACCGTCATCACACCATTCCCAGAGGTTTCCCGGCATCCCGTAGATACCGTACTTATTTCTGCCGGATTCGTAAACGCTTGAAAAGCCCGGACTGCCATTCTTCAGGAATACATAATCACCATCAGCTATGTCTGTGTCTGCAGCGTATTCCCACTCGTTTTCCGTTGGAAGACGAACGGAATATCCGGAGGAAACCGATTTTTCCAGCCATGAACAGAACGCCGATGCCGCGTACCACGAAATAAAAGAGACCGGGTCATCATCCTCAAGTGATTCCCAGTTCGTAAGATACTGCTCTGTTACCAGCCCCTTAGCAGTCAGCGATTCACCGTTTTCTTTTCTCCATTCAGGTACATCCCGGAGAAACAGCTTGTATTGAGCTTTGGTAATCTCCGTACGGGCAATCGCAAAGCCTTCTACCGTTACCCGCCGGGGTAATTGATGTTCAGATGTAAGGAGAGATATCACATCATCCCGGGACAGCGCACCATCCGGATTATACGACGCTGACAGCGTGCCGCCTTCCAGGGGGATAAAGGTAACGGTATTTATCAGAATTCCCGGGCCATCAGGTAGTGCAGGAGGAACTTCAGCTGTTAAGGAAGCCATGTGCTGTTCCAGCAATGTGTTAAACCATGGTGACTGTAGAATAATATCCATGTTTTCCTGATCAAGTGTTTGCAGGAGCCAGAAAGGAAGATAGGGTGTTTCGTTCACAATGTCGATAATTCGGACTGCACTGCTGATCAAGGCTCCAGGTGTCAGGACCTTTCCCCTGGAAGAGAAAGCGGTGGATGCGTAGAGAACATCTTTTAACAGAGCTTCATCGCTTACATTTTCCATGCTGCTTGTGAGAAAACCTTCGATAAGCTCTGGATCGGCATGCGAACCCGGGCTGAATAAACCGTTAACACCTGTAGATAGGATCGGCTGGGGCTGATACGAAGGATGAAATCCTTCGATGAGGCTCCAGGAGCTGAAGTCTTCATACATCCATGCAATATATTCCTCCGGGTCCTGGACAGGCAGAAAAGCGGTAAAATCTTTCTTAAGAGGCAAAATGAGTGAAGCGAACACTCTTCCCTCGACAACAACGTCAGACGCAGCAGGAGAGTGAAAAGGTTTCTTCAGTGTGATGGTATGCTTCCCTGAAGGAATGAATATACGATAGGGGGTAGTTCCTGCGAAAATGCCGTCTACATAGAGAGAAGCCCCGGTAGGATCGCTGCTGATTGTATACACCGTACCGTTTTTAACGATGCCCGGAAGAAAAAGCACCACAAACAAGATCACAGCAAGGATAATTCCATAAAGGACGGTTAGATACGTTCCAGGATGTATACCGAGAACAGGTTTAAGCTTAACGATATGCTCTTCATCAGGTTTCTGCTGTCTTACCGGTTTAGGTCTGCTTTTCTTACCCATGCAGGGATTATAGAATCCACCTTATACCTTGTCAATGTAACGCCTTCCGTGCTACCCTCGGTTTATCTGGAGCATCAATGGCAACATGGAATAACCGGGTTCAGACGGTAACTGAGCAGTTCCTTACATGGCGAAACAAAAAGAAAGCAATTAAAATTGAAAAACAGAAGGCGAAAAATCCAATTGTCGACTGGATAGAAGCGTTCCTCTGGGCGGCAGCCGTCGTACTTCTTATCAATCAGTATTTTTTCCAGGCATATCAGATTCCTTCAGGTTCTATGGAAAGGACCCTCCTGATTCGCGACCGAATATTCGTCAATAAAATGATCTATGGACCGGAGCTTATTCCAGGCCGCCTGAAGCTCCCGGGGTTCAGCCATCCAAAGCGGGATGAGGTAATCATCTTCGAAAGCCCTACCTATATTTCAAAAGGTCCTGTATTCGATATCGTTCAGCGGGTTCTCTACATGGTTACCCTTTCCATCGTAGATATCGACCGGGACGAGTCCGGCAATCCGAAACCTCATTTCCTTATCAAGCGGGCCATAGGTGTAGGAAAAGACCGGCTCCGGGTGGTGGATGGAAACCTGGAATACCGTTTTCCCGGCGAAAAAGAGTGGATACCCGAGAAATCGTTAAGGAAGTACGAATCTCCTGTCTACGTTCCCCGGCGGTTGGTAGAGCCCGCGGGTTATGCAGGAATTCAAGGGTCCGGTTTCGTTGATGCGTATATCGATGCCGGGATACCGGTTCCTGAAGATCTTAAGCGGTACATCGGCAACAGTAGGATTAAGTATGATGATCTCTATGCCTGGAGCGGGTACCGTTATCAAGCACTCTACCAGATACATCCTTACAGCAGCCGGTACGGAAGTGAATGGAGAAAAAATGAAACCGGATGGTATATCCCTGAAGGGTGGATATTTCCCATGGGGGATAACCGGGACAATTCCCGGGATGCCAGGTATTTCGGTCCCGTCCGGGAACGCTATGTCCTGGGCAAAGCAATGTTCAAGTACTGGCCTCTCAACCGTATGGGGATCATACGCTGACTATGGCGTCTTTTCCCGGTATATCCAGACGGTACCGTCCTTATGACAATAAAAGTACACTCCGAAGGAACATCGCCCGTTTCTTTCTAGTTATTTTCCTGGTGTTCATCGTTTTCCAACTGGTAGATCATTTTTTCCTTCAGGCCTATGCGATTAAAAACAACACGATGCTTCCCTCTCTTTCCGTGAATGACAGGATTCTTTCCACACCGTTGGTCTATGGTCCCCGCATTCCGTTTTCCCGGTCATTCATTGCAGGATTCACCGCCCCGGGAAGAGGCGATATCGTAGTATGCAGACCCGGTTATTACACGCCGCCGCCTGTTATAATCACCCTCCTGGATAAAACCGTCCGGTTTTTCACCCTGCAGAAAATCTCCATCGTAACCCGTGTCTACTATCCTCATGCAGTATCTTATACCGTGAAGCGTATTGTCGGATTACCTGGCGATACGGTGAAAATGTCCGATTACGTCATGTATATCAAACCGAAGGGTAAGAGTTATTTCTTTCATGAATCTGAACTTGCTTCTGATCTTTATGAAATACAGTTCGAACCGCTGCCCGAGGACTGGACAAAGGATCTTCCCTTTTCCGGCAGTGTTAAAGAACTGACCCTCGGTGAAGATGAGTACTTTGTCATCGGTGACAACAGGAACGGCTCTCTCGACTCGAGACACTGGGGAGTCATCCGGAAAAGGGATATTCTCGGGAAGATGATCCTTAAATACTGGCCGTTTCGTGAATTCCGTCTCTTTTAAGCCCCACAGGGATATCTCTCTCTATATTCACATTCCTTTTTGCACGGAAAAATGTGATTATTGCGATTTCTTTTCTCTTGAACAGGTTGATCCGGAAACCCAGGGATCTATCGTCTCTGCAGTGCTTGATCAGGTGTCCTGGTACTGCTCGCAACTTACCTGTCCGGAAATCAGAACGATATATATCGGAGGTGGAACTCCGAGTCTCCTTGCCCTGGAGACCGTGGAAAAGCTGCTGTCGGGTATCAGTTCGCATATCGGCAGCACCATCAGTCCACCGGAGTTTACGATCGAAGGTAATCCCGAATCAATAAGCCGTGACTTTCTTCACCTGTGTATGGAGTATGGGGTTAACCGGTTGAGCCTGGGTGTTCAATCTTTTCATGCAGATACCCTGCGTACCCTGGGGAGGAAGGTTGAAGTACCGGTGATCTATCACACCCTGGATATGATCCGGTCAGAATGGAAAGGTGCACTCAGTATAGATTTGATTACTTCAGTACCGGGGCAGACTATAGAATCTGCCCGGGCAGACATCGAAAAGTGTGATTGCTACGGCCCTGATCATGTTTCCCTTTATACTCTTACCATTTCGGATCAATCCGTTCTGTCAACACGATTGACCATTGGTGCAGATGAAGAAGATTACCTTTGTGGGGTATGGGAGGAAAGCTGCAGCTATATCGAGACATTGGGATATTCGCGGTACGAAATATCGAATTTTGCTAAAAACGGGATGGAGAGCCGGCATAATAACCGCTACTGGAGGATGAAACCATACCTGGGCTGCGGTCCCGGAGCGGTATCTACACTTGGCGGAAAAAACGGACCCTTACGTATTGAGAATACCTGTGATACAGATAAGTATCTTGCGGGTAATAAACACCTGAGGGGAAGTACAGTCTACCCGATTTCGAAGGCTGATTTCCTGTTCGAGTTCTTCATCATGGGCTTGCGACGGGTGAAAGGGATACGGAAATCCGATATACGCGAGGTATTCCACCTGGACCCGGACATATTGCTATCCCGGCAGTTTGAAAAGCTGATGAAAGAGAACCTTCTTAACACTGAAGATGATAAAATCGTTCTGACTCAGAGAGGATTCGCCTTTCTGAACCCTGTTCTCCTCACGTTGCTGGATGGAATTGAGACAGCGGTACCGGATTCACTTTCCTGGCCGAAAACCTGAAAAAGCTCTATCCTTGACATCTTAATTTTCTCTATGATAATTTGGAGTCATTCTATCGTGTGCAGCAAGGGGTGAGTACATGTCCGGCCACAGTAAATGGCACAGTATACGTCATAAAAAGGGAGCCGTTGACGCTAAAAGAGGCAAACTTTTTACTAAAATAATCAAGGAAATCATTGTTGCCGCCCGTGACGGCGGAGGAGATCCTGACAGCAATGCACGGCTGCGGACTGCAGTCTTTAAGGCACGATCGGCAAACATGCCTAAAGACAATATAGACCGTGCCATCAAAAAAGGTACAGGGGAGCTGGAAGGTGTACATTACACCGAAATTACCTACGAAGCATACGGTCCCGGCGGGGTAGCAATTCTTATCGAAGCCCTGACGGATAATAAAAACAGGACTGCCGCAGATCTTCGGAATATACTGACCAAAGGGGGAGGAAACCTCGGTGAGTCCGGCTGTGTGTCCTACCTTTTTTGCCGGCGGGGTATTATTGCTTTCGATTCTGCTGATGTTTCGGAAGACGCAGTTCTTGAAGCTGCACTCGATGCAGGTGCCGAGGATGTCGTTAATGAAGGAACAACCATCGAAGTTATTACCGATCCTGAAGATTTCGAAGGTGTTCTTACCGCACTGCAGAATGCCGGATTCAAAGAGACCATGGCTGAAGTATCCATGGTTCCTGAAGCTACGGTCTCTCTGGGAAACGATAAAACAGTGAAAGTCTTAAGGCTTATCGAGAACATCGATGACCACGATGACATCCAGGCAGTATCAACGAATCTGGATATTCCGGAAGGGTTCGAAATGGATGATGAATGAACACGATAATCGGGATTGATCCGGGGCTGGCTAAAACCGGTTACGGAATCATTCGTAAACATCGTGGTTCCTTCGAGTGTATCAAGTACGGGGTATTCACTACACTATCCAGATGTCCTTCCGGAGAGAGACTTTCTGCTATTTATGACGGCCTGAAAAAAGTTATTCAGGATTATAAGCCTGATGAAGCCGGGATAGAAAGCTTATACTTTGCCAGGAATATAAGCAGTGCTCTCCCGGTAGCCCAGGCCCGGGGGGTTGTATTGCTCGTCATGTTTCAATGTGGAATTCCGGCCTGCGAATATCCGCCCCAGGAAATAAAACAGGCTATTGTCGGGAATGGAAGGGCGGAAAAAAGCCAGGTGCAGGAACTGGTAAGGATGCTCCTGGGAATGAAGGATATTCCCCAGCCCGACCACGCCGCGGACGCACTTGCAGCAGCGATCTGCCATACTCATATGAAAGGCAGGTATTATTGATGTTCAACAGTATAACCGGAAAGGTAACCGGGTCTGTCAACAGTACGGTGTATATCCAGACCGGGGGAATCGAATGGGCCCTGGAAGTTCCCGGAAGGCTCATCACCGTTCTCCCCGGTACAGGCGAAGATTTCTGCCTCTATACCTATCTGCATCATCGTGAAGACCAGATGAAACTCTACGGTTTTATAGATAGTGACGAGAGGAGTGTGTTTCTTGACCTCATGAAAGTCTCAGGAATAGGCCCGAAACAGGCGCTCAAGATCCTCACGGCTGTAGACTACAAAACACTGATCACTTACCTGGAAAGCGAAGATATCGCCTCTCTTTCCTCACTCCCGGGTATTGGAGAAAAGACAGCAAAACGAATCGTTCTTTCTTTGAAGGGTAAGCTCGTTTTAACGTCCGCGAAATCGGTAGAGCGGTACCGGGACATCATAACGGCGCTGACTGACATGGGGTTCGACAGGAGAAGCGCAGTACAAGCGGTAAAAGTAATTACCATGGAAGTGGATTTCTCCGGTTTCACTTCGGATCAGACGGAACGGGAAATACTTAAACGGTCCATCGTTTCATTAAGCCGGCAGTAACGTATGAAACAGAGAAACATGTTATCCGGAGAGTTCAACAACAGTGAAGATGAAAGGGAAATAACGTTACGCCCCAGGCTGCTTGCGGATTTCCAGGGTCAGCAGGAAATAAAAGACAATCTTTCCGTGTTTATCAAAGCAGCGCTGAATAGAAAAGAGAGCCTGGATCATGTGTTCATTTCAGGACCGCCGGGCCTTGGTAAAACCACCCTTGCGGGCATCCTTGCTCACGAGATGGGTGTACCGTTTAAAGTAACCTCTGCACCCGCCATGGACAAGCCGAAAGACCTGGCCGGACTCCTTACCACCATCGAAGAAAGGACCGTCTTTTTTATCGATGAGATACACCGGCTTAAACCCGCAATAGAAGAAATGCTCTATGTCGGTATGGAAGATTTTGAGCTGGACTGGATCATAGGGCAGGGCCCTTCAGCAAGGACGATACGGATTCCCGTGCCGCCTTTCACCCTTATCGGGGCAACCACCAAGGCAGGGCAGGTGGCAAGTCCTCTGTACAGCAGGTTCGGCATCACCCTTCGCATCAATTTTTATGGTGAAAAGGAGATTCAGCAGGTAATAAGAAGGTCCGCAGGGATCCTTGATATCCAGATAGATGAACCGGCTGTTTTGTTTCTTGCTAAATGTTCCCGGGGAACACCGAGAGTGGCTAACCGTCTCCTTAAAAGGATGCGCGATTTTGCAGAAGTTCTTGCAGAGGGGGTTGTTACCCTGGAAACTGTAAAGGACGGTCTGGACCGGCTGGATATCGACAATGTCGGGTTGGAAAGTCATGATCGTGAAATCTTAAGGGTCATTATCGAGAATTACGGTGGCGGACCGGTAGGTGCGGAAACCCTTGCAATCTCAATCGGCGAAGGTATAGAGTCACTGGAAGATTTCTACGAACCCTTTCTCATCCAGCGGGGACTTCTCAAACGGACCCCACGGGGAAGGATGGCGACCCCCAGGGCGTATAAACATCTCGGATTATCCAGGAAAGGGAATGAAAACCAGGGAATTCTTCTTTGACCTCCCCAGGGACAGCATTGCCCAGTCACCTGCGGAAACGCGGGAAGGTTCCCGGCTCCTCCTTCTCGACAGGCGGCAGGAGTCGATAGAGCATAAAACCTTTTCCGACCTGCCGGAGCTGCTTCCCGAGAAGGCAGTTCTCGTGCTCAATGATTCACGGGTACGAAAAGCGAGAATCATCGCACACACTGAGCATGGGGGAAAAGTTGAATGCCTCTTTCTTCAGCCTGCAGGCGCATCCGCATGGCGTATTATCGTGAACAGGTCGAAAAAACTGCACAAAGGACGGGTACTCCATCTCCCCGGGGAGGTAACCGGTGTTATCGAGGAATCAAAGGAATCAAAGGAACATACCAGGATCATACGCACGGACCGGAATATCGATGAATTGTATTTCGAAACCTACGGGCACGTCCCCCTTCCGCCTTATATCCGGAGAGCCGATTCGGATGAGGACACACGGAGGTATCAGACGGTATACTCGGGAAAACCCGGTTCTGTTGCAGCGCCCACAGCGGGACTCCATTTCAGCAAAGAACTCCTTCATTCGATCTCTGAAAAGGGGATTATTCTCTGCTGCCTTACCCTTCACGTGGGAATCGGTACGTTTCTCCCGATTCGAACGGATACTGTCGAACAACACACCATGCATATGGAAGAGTATCATATACCTATCGAGACGGCGGAAATCGTTAACCGGAGTAAAGCGAAGGGGATTCCTGTAATAGCCGTCGGGACAACCAGTGTGAGGGCCTTAGAATCCGCCTGGAACAACCAGGGGGTGAGTGCGGGAAGGAATTCAACTGATCTTTTTATCTATCCCGGTTTTACCTTCAATGTTGTTGATCACCTCATTACCAATTTCCACACTCCTGAATCATCCCTTCTCGTTATGGTTTCTGCATTTTCAGGGAAAAAAATCATCCTCAGAGCGTATAAAGAGGCAATAAAGGAAGGTTACCGGTTTTTTTCGTACGGTGATGCCATGTATATACGGTAGATCTCAATAGGTTCCTTCATTCATGTTTTCGAAATCCTGACGTACTTTTTCAAGTCTCGCCAGGTCTTTGCTGATAATACGGCGATAATCCAGCTCCCCGGTCATGATCCGGTAACTTTCATCTTCCCAGTTTTGAATCTCTTCCAGGTAAATTCTGAACCTGGATGCTTTTGCGGCCCACTTCTTCGCTTCTTCCCAGTAGTAGAATGCTTTTTTATACTGGACCTCGGCTACCTGCAGGCTTTTGAGGTTTTCTTCCTTCCATGGTGCATTGTAGAAATAGGCGGTCCGCTTGTCGAATTTGCTTCCCAGGATGCGGTATTGCTCGAGTATTTTAATGTTTACGTGCATGTAGAAAAGGTAGCGGTATTTTTCCCACTCCTGCTCGTTATCAATGCGGGCCAGGGCATTGAGGGGATTACAGAAGTCCGATGAAAGGGCCTGTTCCAGGTACCATAGATTTTCATTGGTGTCTTCCGGGTACTGGTAAAAATGGAGGTGGAACAGTCGGTAAAATTGTTCTGCATACAGGACCTTATACGCCCACGAAGAAGATGCCGAGAGTGTGATAAGAATGATTAAAAAGAGAAATCTTTTCTTCACACTTTTTTTATCGGTCAGGAAGGTAGGATAATGTGCCACATTTTATCGGTAATCTCTTCGATTTCCAGGGAACCGTCTATCCGGTGGAACTGCATGCCTTTGTCCCTGTAATCGTTAAATGACCGTTCGTACAGCGCCTTTACGGCTTTCTGGGTCTTTACCCTGTCAAAGATATCCCGGCCGTCCCGGTCAGCCAAACGCTTCTGGCCGAGGTCAACAGGCACATCGATAAAAAAAAGGTGTTCCGGCAGGGGAAAATACCGGTTCAGGGTGAGGACAAAGGGGTATCCGCACTCAACAGATTGGTATGCCAGGGAAGAGAAGAGGTAACGATCTGTGATCACATAATCCCCGGAAGCCAGTTGTTTCAGTATCCCCGAATCGTCACGTAAAAGGTGTTCGTTCCGGTCCCCGGCAAAGAGGAATGCCAATGTGTAGGGATCGACCTTTTTCTTACCCGAAAGAATATCCCTGATGAGGGATCCGATGGGACCATCGGAAGGTTCGCAGGTAGTACGGCAGGGTAGCCCCTTTTCTTTGAACCTGGAGGCCAGCCGGGTTAACTGTGTCGTAGTACCTGAGCCGTCAAGCCCCTCGAGGGCGATAAACCGGGAAAGTATATACGGAACGCTGTCAAAGGAATGGATCACTCCTCACCTCACTCATGCATTTTTACACGAAATGGTGTACATTGGGACTGTATCTTTGGAAAATAGTATATTTTGAAAAAAGAGACAACGGAATATACTGTTCTTGAGGAAATTACCGGTTGAAGAAGAATATCCGGAGAGGCATCATCATCCAGGCGTCCCTCCTTATTGTTTGTATTATCACTACTACAGCCCTGTTTATCCCGGTACAGCGTAATGTCGAGAGGTACATGGAGAGGATTAAGACATCCCTCATTACTTCTTTGGAAGCGCGCCTTGGCAGAAGCATTTCCTACCGGACGATTTCACCATCTATATTCAAATTTATCGAAATCCGCGATCTCTCGGTGTATTCGGAACAGGGGGAGCTGATTTCCATAGACAGACTGAGACTCCATTTCAGGATATCCCATATTTTCTCTGAGAATCCGGCAGATGCTTTACGCCGCATCACTATCAGAAACGGTTCCTTCACTATCGATTATGAGCGGGATGAAGATATCCTGGTTCTCCTTTCTAACCTGTTCAACGACAGAGGAAGGAGTGTTTTTAAGGTTACCGGGAGAAATATCAAGGTTACCGCACGGTTGCCTGAGCAATCCGTTGAAATCCGTGACGTCTTTTTTTCATTTAACCCGGAGGGAATGCGCCCCTCGTTTCAGTTTCGCGGTTTTGCCTCGTATAACAGGTCATCTCCCGTCGCAGGACTGAGCACTGTACAGTCAGATCTTCTTATTCGGGGATATTTCGGTGAATCCCTTACGTCTGCGGATATCAGGGTTCGGCTCAACGATGTGCATACGAACCTTCTTTCCATCAATAAACTCACACTGCAGGCTGTCATAGGGCAACCTATCGTGGAAATACGAAAAATCCAGGACAGGTCTCCTTTTGATCTCCTTTTCCGCTACGATAGGATAACAGGAGACCTGGAACTCTCCATTGCCACGGACCATTTTGTACCCTCCAGATATATTACCCTGGGGGAAGGGTTCAAACGGTTCGACGGATTTCTCGACTCAACATTAACCATGAACGTAACAGTAACATACAACGGCGGGGCGGACGCTTTATCCTATACAGGTTACCTTGAAAGTAATCTGGTGATACCTCAGATCAGAGGCGGTGTGCAGGTCAGTACCCGGTTTTCCGGAACTCCCGGGGTAGTAACTGTATCCGATTTACGGGCATCTTCGGATTACGGGAATGGTGATTTTTCCGGGTCTATCGATCTGACGTCGTTTTACCCTGAAGGTGTTCTCACCCTCTCAGATGTGAACCTTGGGAAAGGGCACCTCCTTTCCGGCCGGTTCAGTATATCCAGCCGGTTGTCTGCTCTCTTTTTTTCCAGTAACCGGATCGATTTCGGTACCGTATCGTTAGAGAACGCGGAAATCCGGCTGGAACCGAACGCGGGAGACTTTGATTTTTCCGTTCTCGCAGATTTCCCTTATCAGGGATCTGACGGGACTATCAGAATGGAAGGGAACATGCAGGTACAGCCTGACCTCCTGATACAGGCTTCCCTGGAAACCGAAAACAGTTCTCTGAAAGGAATGATTTCTTCCTTAGGATTAAGTGACACCATACCATTCCCAAGAATTGTGGATACCATGATCCTCAATTCCCGGATTCTTTTCAATACGGATCTCAAGAAAACCTCTTTTGTGGCCCCATACGTGGAAATTCGGGACAGGACCGATCCGATGAATTACATTACACTAGGAGCCGCGGGGAATAACAGGTCCATCGAAATTTTTGATTTTACCGTGGAATGGAACGACTATTTTGCAGAAGGATACTTTACAAGTTCGATTTCCAAAAAGAGGGGATTCGAATTCTCTACCTCCCTTTATCTTCAAGGAACGCCTTATAATTTTGAAGGTGTATACATCCCGGAACAGACATTTATCGTGCAGGGTAGTTACAATTTCGATATCAGCCTGATGTTTACCCGGCGGCGGATACTGTTCCGGTTGATCTGTGAAGATTTACCTATCCCTCTGCCGGCTGAGACAACCTATTTGTCGATAATCACAAAAGGAGTTTTCATCGATAGAAATACATGGGAAATCCTTGTTCAGGAAAGCCGGCTTCGAAATATACCCTTTCTGAAAAGAGAAAATGCGGAATTGACCCTGGCTGCAAGGATTACAGAAGACGGAGGAAACATATTCGCCCTTTCCTTTTCGGATTCCATCTCAACAATTGAGGGAAACGGCAGTGTCAATTTTCTCTTTCCGCCGGATTACGCTTTATCCGGCTGGGTTCAGCTCTATAACACGGAATCAGATGAATCCTATGAGGCGCGCTTTCGATTCAACAGGTCTCTCGTATCGGCTGACATAGATTTTACCGGTTCTCCGGTATCCAGATTCACAGAGCTTCCTGTAACGGGGTATGTAGGAGGGAATGCCCATGTGGAAGGTCCTCCCGGGGATGTCAGCATCAGTGCGGACATTGCAATGCGGGCAGGACGGTTCAATAACGACCCTTTTTCCCTTGATTCTTCGATTGTATATACCCCGCGCATGTTGTCTATTGAATCTCTTACTATGACCTTTCTCAACGCCCGTGTTTCCAACGGCAGGGGAACTGTAGACTTCGAGAACCGTTCCCTCGATTTCCAAACCGCCGTGCAGGGTCTGTTCAGGCGTGCCCCTCTATCGGGAGAATTACACCTTTCTCTTGAAACGGTTCCCGGTGATGAAACCGGTATAGACTCACCTCTCTTCGGACAGGAATTCACCGGTACGGCATCTCTCTCAAAAGCAAGCCTTGGTGCACAGCCTGTACGGGATTTGAATTTCACCTTCGAAAAATCCGGAACCGTTTTAACCTTCTCCGGTGGACCGGAACAATCCATCCTGGGGACCATTAGAGACCAGGGGGCCTTTGACATATCCTTTTCCGACCCTCTTCCATTTGTCTTTGACGGAACAGGTACCCTGCAGAATGGGGTTATCGATATGTATGTAGATGACCTGACTCTGGACTATTCAGCGGTTGCCAGGTTCGACTTGATTCCGTATTTCCAGATGAAACAGGGTCTTTTTTCCGGTGATATTCATGTTTCAGGTCCAGTTAATGATCCGGACTTCGAAGGAAACGTAAAAGTTCAGGATGTTATCGGTGGTATTCCTCTTATCCAGGAAGATTTCGGACCAATCAACACGGTAATGCGTTTTAACGGAAGAGATCTTGTTGTGGAAGATATGGAGTTTCCCGTAGGCATAGGGAAAGGCGGCGGCAGTATCACCTTTTTTATTGATCACTGGGTTCCCAGGACCTTTGAGATCAGGATAGGAACACTGGAGGGTACCACGGTTCCTATACGAGACTCCTTTGCAGGGATAAATATCGATGGTTACGGTTCCGGCAATGTGGTGATAACCGGTGACAAGAATGGAGTCGAGATCACGGGTTCCCTGTCACCGACGTTATGCGCCGTTACCCTTGGTGATTTCGTCCGGGAAAAAAAGAAGCGGCAGAGTGATTTCGATCTTATTCTTGATCTGACTATTACTACTGGAAAAAGGGTGGAATTTTTCTGGCCCAGCCAGGAACTTCCTATTATGCGGGCTTCGGCTGCAGCCGGGGAAGATGTGATTATCAAGTATAATACTGTTCTGGACACCTACAGCGTCACCGGCAATATAGGTGTAAAAGGCGGACAGATTTATTATTTCAGCAGGAATTTCTATCTCCGGGATGGCTTTATCGCTTTCAACGAGAACCAGGATAAGTTCGACCCGCGGCTTACCTTGCGGGCAGAAATTTTCGAAGCGACCAAGGAAGGGGAGCGGGTTAAAATCGCGATGGTTCTCAACAACAACCCTTTAAGTCAGTTTGTACCCCGTTTCGAGTCGGAACCGACCCTTCCGGATGTGGAAATCCTGGCGATGCTTGGCCAGAGCCTGTTGACTGAATTAGGAGGGGAGAAGATTAATCTTACGAATGCCATCCTCTTTACCGGAGATATAGTGGGACAATTCAGCGTAGTGAGGACCTTTGAAGACAAGATTAAGAAAATTTTCAACCTCGATCTGTTTTCAGTGCGTACCAGGATGCTTCAGAACCTGCTACTGGAAAAAGTATTCGGCGAAGAACTGGAACCTGCAGGGGGTGGTACGGCCTCAGTAGGTAAGTATCTTGACAATACGACTATTCTCGGAGGAAAGTATCTCGGTCAGGATGTGTTTCTCGAATTGATGGTTCGTCTTGATTCAAAAAACGTGTATATTTCAAACCAGGAGTATTTCGATAAACTTGAGGTTCAAAGCGAAATCAGTATAGAATGGGATACTCCGGTGGCTCTGTTGGAGTTGACTTTTCAACCGAGCATGGAGGACATGGTATCGAGTTTAAGCGATACATCTCTTGCGTTATCCTGGAGATTTTCATTTTAATTAGGAGTATCTATGCGGAAAGCATTATTTATTGTGCTACTCGGCGTTGTCAGTGTGTTCTGTGCTGTGGCTCAGACATCACCGGACTGGTATATTGGAAAACCGATAAAAGAAATTCGTTTTAAGGGTCTGAAAAACATATCACCTTCCGAACTTGAAGGGATTACCGAACCTTTCATCGGTCTGGAATATAATGATGATGTGTTTCTCGATCTGCAGAGTAAACTTTTTGCTCTCGATTTTTTTGAGAACTTCATGCCAAATGCCCTTCCTGGTGATGACAATTACGATACTCTCATTATCGAATTCGAAGTTGCAGAGCGTCCTGTTCTGGATGAGATTATCATCAAGGGGAATAAGAATATCCGGAAGGGAGATATCCTGGATGTTGTTCTGTTGAAACGGGGGGACATGATCAATAAGACCAAAGTCCGTCTCGATAGTGATGCCATCAGGGATCTTTACCTGGAACGCGGGTATCCTGACGCACAGGTTGAAGGAGAAATAATCCCTCTGGAAGGAGAAGATAATTTTGCTCAAATCGTTTTTGCTATAGATGAAGGCAATCAGACAAAGATCGAGGAAATCGTCTTCTCCGGGAACTCGTTTGCCTCCGACAACACTTTACGGAGAGAGATGACCACAAAAAAACGATCTTTATTTTCCGCCGGTGTTTTCATGGAGAACAAACTGGAGGAGGATATACAGAAAATTGAATCCTACTACTGGGACAACGGGTTTATCGACGCCCGTGTCGTGGATGTTGCACGTGATGTGGAGTACAACGAAGAAGATGAAAAGAATTATATGGTTATCACCATATACATAGAGGAAGGGGACCGGTATTACTACGGCGGGATGAGTTTTGAAGGAAATACGCTGTTTACCGATGAGGAGCTGCAGGAACAAGTCCGTCAGAAAATCGGAAAGATCCTCAATAAAACAAAACTCGAGCAGGATTTTCTCCGGGTAACGGATATCTACTATGACGACGGGTATATCTACAATGCAATCACCAAGGAAGAAAAGCGGGACGAAGAAAACCGTATCATTTCGTACGTGGTAACCATCGCCGAACGGGGCCGGGCCCACATCGAGAACATCATCATAACGGGCAATGAAAAGACAAAAGATTTTGTCCTCTACCGGGAACTTCCCCTTCAAATCGGAGATATCTTCAGTAAGAAAAAGATCATCGAAGGACTTCAAAACCTTTATAACACCGGTCTTTTTTCGGTGGTTTCGCCTTCAACTCCCATGGGAAGTGCAGAAGGGTTGATGGATCTTATTATCACCGTCGAAGAAGGCAAGACGATAGACATCAACTTTGGAGTTACCTTTACCGGGCAGGCCGGTGATTTTCCGGTTATGGGATTTTTAAAATGGACTGACCGCAATTTCCTGGGAAGGGGACAGGAAATCAGCGTAGGGACCGAAGTATCCGCGGTAAAACAGACCCTCAATTTCGCATTCAATGAAAAGTGGCTTTTCGGTAAACGGTGGTCCGGCGGTCTCGATTTTTCTTTATCCCATGAACTTACCCGGAACATCCAGCAGGACATCCTTTCGCCGGTGTTTTCCGGAGATGACTCGAACCGCGTTCCCGACCCTTACCAGGGATATTATGTCTTTTCTGAAGAAACGGAGTATAGCGGAACAACATACGCCGCAGGAGAACCTTTCCCCGGGATCCCCACAGATGAAGAGATATCTTCATATACCCTGCTGACAGACTATGCATACGATGCCAAGGCCGGAGAATCGATAAACACCTCCTACCTCATGGATTATAATTCATTTGATTTTTCTCTTGGAGGGACCTCCGGCTACCGGTGGCACACAAGGGTAGGAAGATTCGGTGTTGGAGGAGGGCTCCGTTCCACCTTGACCAGGATAACCTACGATCCATATCTGTACCGGCCCTTTAACTCTACGGTACGGGAAAACCTGGGAGAATGGAAATTCGTTAACAAGGCCTGGACGAATTTTTCCTGGGATACCAGGGACATCATCTACAATCCTTCCAAGGGTTCCTATATTAGCCAGCAGTTTACCTTTGTAGGAGGTATTCTCGGCGGAACGCGTCAATATATCCGGAGCACCTCGAAAATAGAGGGGTTTCTGAAACTCTTTGATATTCCTGTTGCAGACGTATGGAGCTTCAAGATGATTCTAGCCGCTCACTCTGCTTACACCCTGCTGCTTCCCCAGTTCGGCCGGGCTCCCCTGGACAAAGACAACGATTTGACTCCCCAGGACCTGCTCTTCATCGACGGGATGACGGTGGCCCGGGGTTGGGGATTCATACGGAATGGGGAAGCACTCTGGGACAACTGGCTGGAATTACGGTTGCCCCTGGCCGAGCAATATATATGGTGGGATTTCTTCATCAGTTCCGTAGCAATCTGGGAAGACAAAGCCAGTATGAGGGCGATGAACATAGACGATTTCTACTTCTCCTTCGGCGGAGGAGCACGGTTCACCATCCCGGGTCTTCCTATCGGCATCTATCTTACCAAACGGTTTAAAACCGAAAACGGGGTTGTACAGTGGCAGACCGGGGAATTGTTCAACAGGGAAAATGTTGAAGGAAATGGATTGGATTTTGTCATCACTTTTACTTACGAATTGTTTTAGGGGTTAGAACATGAAAAAGAATTACTGGATCATGATTCTGGTGCTTATCTTCTCTTCGATATCATGTCTCTGGGCGGAGCGCCTTACCAGGGTGGGTGTCGTGGACCTGGGAAGAATCGCTTCCCAATATTTCAAAGAATCCAGGGCTTACCGGGGCCTTGAAGAGATGATCGCCAACTATGAAGAAAACAAGGACCGTATTCTCAATGAGATTTCTCAGCTGGAAACACGAAAAATTGAAGCGGAGAATAATGGTGAGGAGGCAATGGTTCTGCGGTTGGAGAACGAAATTTATAATAAAAAGGAATATCTTAAGGAATACAACAGGATCAAGTTCAACCAGATAAAAAACGAACGGGAAAAACTCTCGGAATCTCAGACTTTCATAAAGGATATCATGAAGGAAATGAACTATATCGCTGAAAGTGAGGGGTTCTCTCTCATCCTGAAGGCAAGCGATCCGGACCTTATATGGTGGAGCTCTGACGTAGATGTAACAGATATGATTCTGGAAAGACTCATGAAAAAGGCTGCTGCCGCGCAAAACTGATAACCATGTCAGATTCGACCCCCATGATGCGTCAGTACCGAAGAATAAAGGAAAGTTGTACTGATGCTATACTTTTCTTTCGCCTCGGTGATTTTTATGAAATGTTCCAGCATGATGCGAAAGAGGCGAGTTCCATCCTCAACCTGACGTTGACCCAGCGGAACGGTATTCCTATGTGCGGTATACCTTATCACGCCGCACCGTCGTATATCTCCCGGCTGCTTACCGCCGGTAGAAAGGTAGCCATTTGTGAACAGGTATCTCCTCCGGCCAAAGGGAAAGGCATCACCCGGAGGGAAATCGTTGAAATAATAACCCCTGGAACGGTAGTAGATGAAAAATTCCTGGATCAGAAATCAAATAACTACATCCTTTCTCTCGGAAGGACGGAAACCACCGTTTCCGCGTCTTATATCGATACTTCTACAGGGGAGTTCGTGATAACCGCGTTCCCCTGGGAAGATAGGGCAGGAAAGCTGAAAGAACTGCTGTATAGAATCATGCCCAGGGAAATGATCATTCAGGAATCATTGCTCGAAGAAGACAGGATCATATCCGCCATCATTTCGGAAAAAGAAAATCTTCTCGTGAACCGGTTTCCCGACTGGAGCTATGAACAGGAGGAGAGCAGGAAAAAGGTGGAAGCACAGTTCCAGGTTACTTCACTTAAAGGATTCGGCATCCAGGATAATGATACAGCCCTCTTTTCCTGCGGTGTTCTCCTGGATTATATCCGGGAAACAGCCAAAATGATGCTCCCCCACATCCGAAGTGTGAAGAGGATTACTGAATCATCATGTTTAATACTCGATGAATCAACCCAGAAGAATCTCGAACTGATACGGAATCTCCAGGATGGAAGCCGTAAGTATTCCCTTCTGGACATCCTGGACAACACAAAGACAGCCCTTGGGGCGCGAAAACTCAAACAGTGGATCCTTCAGCCCCTTATTGATATCGAGGCGATCCGCAGCAGGCAGGAGAGGGTGGAACTGCTGTACCGAAATCAGCTCCTTTTAAGTTCGGTACGGGACAGACTTTCCTCGGTTTTAGACCTGGAACGTCTGGCTGCAAGGGTTGCCCTGGATAAAGCCCATGCAAAGGACCTCCTTGGGATCAAAACGTCATTATGGGGTGTCCTCGATCTCGGGGACATGCTTGTCGAATCTGCATTTCCCGATCCTTTCTGGGTAAAAGAGAACGATACACGGCGGGAAGTAACCATCCTGGCAACTCTAATCGATTCTTCGATTTCCGAAGACCCTTCGATTCTGTTGAGTGAAGGCAACCTCATCAAAGACGGTTATTCATCGGAACTGGACAGGTTAAAAGAACGACGAAAGAACAGTCGGCAGATTCTCGATGATTATGTAAAAGGTGAAAAAGAGAAAAGCGGTATTACTTCTCTTAAGATACGGTATAACAGGATTATCGGTTATTACCTGGAAGTCACCAAGGCAAACATCGATAAGGTCCCCGGCCATTTCATCCGGCGCCAGTCCCTCCTGGGGAGTGAACGGTATACCACCGATCAGCTTGTCGAACTGGAAACGGAACTGAATTCTTTATCTGAAACAATCATTAACCTGGAAAAGAAACTGTTTATGGCCATACGATGTGAAGTGAAAAAGAGTGTCGGTCTTCTTCTGAAGACTGCCGGACATCTTGCCCGGATAGACTGTATCCAATCACTTGCCCAGGCGGCAACTATCGGCGGTTATACTCGTCCCGCCGTTACAGGTCCACCGGAACTGCGCATACACCGGGGGCGTCATCCTGTTGTGGAAGCGCACCTTCCTCCCGGTGATTTTGTACCGAACTCCATACACATCGGTGGCTCCCGGCCCTTTTTCATCTTACTCACAGGTCCGAACATGGCTGGGAAATCAACGTATCTCCGTCAGACCGCACTTATTATTCTGATGGCACAGATGGGTTCGTACATTCCGGCAGAAGAAGCTTCTATCGGAATCGTGGATAAAATATTCTGCAGAGTCGGTGCTACTGACAACCTGGCCAGGGGTGAATCCACCTTCCTGGTGGAGATGAACGAAACTGCAAATATTCTGCGAAACGCCACGGAAAACAGCCTCGTTATTATGGACGAAGTCGGAAGGGGCACGAGTACCCATGACGGTCTTTCGATTGCCTGGGCCGTTTCGGAATATTTGCTTGATAACACCCGGGCAAAAACGCTCTTTGCTACCCACTACCATGAACTCACACTGCTGCGAAATGAAGCCCTGGACAATTTTTCCATGGAAGTAAAAGAACACAAAGGTAGTATCGTTTTCCTGAAAAAAGTAACACCCGGACCTGCGGGGCATTCTTACGGTATACATGTTGCCGGTCTGGCAGGCCTTCCGGAAGAAGTGCTGCTCCGGGCGGAAGAACTCCTTAGGCAGATAGAGCAGGTTGAAACAAGGGAGTTTCTGGGAACACCGGAACGTAAGGAACGAAAACCCTCTCAGAATGAACTGTTTTCACGGGAGGAAGTCCTTATCAAGCGGATCCAGTCCCTGGATATCACCAAAATGACTCCTCTCGATGCCCTCAACCTCATCGCCGGGTGGAAGAAAGAACTGGAAGAGTAATCATTTCCCATATCCCGTGTGAAGCAGGGGCACCGTTACATCCGTATAGTATGGTATGCATCCGTTAGATATCATTTTTCCGCGTAATTGTGAAATTTGTGGGAACAATCTTCTCTACGGCAAAGACTACCATGGAATCTGTCCGGGCTGCTTCAGTCGACTGGAGACTATTCAAGGAGAACGGTGCAGCACATGCGGAAGACCTCTCATTTCGGAAATGACAACCTGTACGATTTGCAGGGAAAGGCACTATGATTTTACCCGCAATGTGTCGGTGTTTGAATATGAGGGTGTGGTCCGGCAGCTGATTCATGCCTATAAATTCAATCGAAGGAAAGAATTGTCCCTTCTCTTCGCCGGTTTTCTGTACACGGTGTATGCAGAACACTTCGAGCACCTCCCCATAGTACCTGTTCCTGGAAGAAAAGAGAGCAGGAAAAAACAGGGGTGGGAACATATCGAAACTGTCCTTTCGGTGCTGGATAAGAGTTATGGCGTTCCATTATGCCCGGTATTGAGGAGGACAGGAAGTAAAGCCCAGAAAACTCTCTCTTTCGAGGATCGAAAGAACAATCTGAACAACACGATTTCGCCGCACATCACCGGGACCCGCCTGTTCTCTTCAGTTGTACTGCTTGATGATGTCTTTACTACCGGAGCGACAGCGCAGGAGTGCACCAGGGTTCTCCATGCTATGGGAGCAGGGGATGTGCATATCATGACTCTCGCAATTGACTAAACGATTATTGACATAGTTTCACCTTACTGTTATCTTAATAACTATATTGAGGGATTGTTACAGTACAGGAGTCGGCTTTGCGACTCCTTTTTTGTAGGTATTGAAGTTGTTAAAGTATGACGAAGTTGATGAACTTCTGCCTGAACTTGAACCTGTAATAACGGGTATGGGGATTTCAATTGTTGAATTAAAATCCCGGAGAGTAAAGAGCAGTTTTCAGGTTCGTTTAATTATATATAAACCTGACGGAATAAGTGTGGAAGATTGCAGTAAAGTCTATAAGACAATCTTTCCAAGAATAGAGCTTATTACAGAGAACAGGGATATCAACCTTGAAGTGTCCTCACCAGGCATCACGAGAAACCTTAAACACGTTAGGGAATTCACGGTTTTCAGGAATAAAGAGGTAAAAATCATGGTGAAGGATAAAAATGACTGGGAACGGGGTATTATCGTCGATTCCGGTGAAGAATGGGTACGTATAAGAACGAAAGATGAGGAAAAGCGCATTGCCTTCGACGAAATTCGGAAGGCACAACTCGGACAAGACGAGGAGGTCAGATAAATGGTGTCTGGCTTAGCAGATGCGGTTCGCGCACTTGTGCAGGACCGCGGGATATCAGAAGAACTGGTTAAAAAGACAATTGAAGATTTTCTCCTGGCAGCGTACAAAAGAAAGTTCGGTACCGTGGACAACGCGGTAGTACGTTTCAGTGAAGAAGGGGATGACGTTACCATATACGCCAGAAAGAGCATTGTCGAAGAAGTCATGGACCCGGTGGAAGAAATTGTCTTACATGAAGCACTGGAACTCAATGAAGAATGTGAAATCGGTGATGAACTACTGATTGAAATAAATCCTAAGGATTTCGACCGTGTTTCGGTGCAGAGTGCTAAACAGAAAGCCCGGCAGACACTCCGGGAAATCCAGAAAGACACTCTCTATTCCGAATTCAAAGATAAAGTTGGTGAGATGATCATCGGGTATTATCAGAGAGAAAGGAACGGTAACATCTATGTTGATCTCGGTAAAATCGAAGGGATTCTTCCTAAAAAATTCCAGTCCCCCAGGGAAGTGTACCGGCCGAACGACAGAATTAAGGCCCTTATTCACGAAGTAAGTAAAACTCCTTCTGGGCTTCAGATTGTTCTCTCCAGAACGCATACCGATTTTGTGAAACGGAACTTCGAGCTGGAAGTTCCGGAAATATACGATCAAACCGTAGAAATATTTAAAATCGTTCGTGAACCAGGATACAGAACAAAGATAGCCGTGTATTCCAACAGGGAAGATGTTGATCCCGTGGGCGCCTGTGTCGGGATGAAAGGTGTTCGGATCCAGGCAATCGTACGGGAACTTGAAGGAGAAAAAATAGATATTCTCAAATATGACACCGATTCCAAAGGATTTATCAAGAATGCCCTCTCTCCTGCGGAAGTTGACACGGTTATACTTCTGGACGAATCCAAACGACAGGCTCTTGCAGTTGTTTCGGAGAATCAGCTCTCCCTGGCAATAGGAAAGCAGGGACTCAATGTCCGCCTTGCAAACCGCCTTGTGGACTGGAATATCGATGTAAAAACAGAAGCCCAGTTTGAAGAAATGGATATTTCATCCGAACAGAAGAAAGCAGTTTCCGCTTTGTTCTCTGATCTCGATGAATCTGAAGAAGAAATAACAAACATCGGAGAACTTCCTGGAATATCCGAAAGGATAGCTGATATCCTCAAGGAAAACGGTATCGAACTGATAGAAACACTCATCACGATGAGTGAAGAAGAACTAACCGGTATTGAAGGTCTTACAGATCAGGATGTCCAGAGCATTCACGCAATTATCAGTGAAAATGTGGAGATCGTTGAGGAGGAAGAACCCGAAAAAACTGATGCTAAAGACCAGGAAGGAGAAAATGAAGCTGATGAGGTGCCGAAAGCCCAGGAGTCTGAAGAGGAAACAGCAGAAGAGGACGAGGAAGAATACGAGTGTCCTGAATGCGGGACGGCAATCGCCCTGGATATGACCTCTTGTCCAAACTGTGGTGTCGGACTAAGCTTTGAAATTGAGGAATCCGGCGAAGAGGGTGATGCCTAACGTTGTCTGGCAGCTGCGACGAAGAACGATAAAGGTGATGTATGTCTGAAGATCAAAAGAATAAACCTAAAACCACACTTATTAAACATCGAAAACCGGCGACAACTATAATGAAAGACGAGGACCAGGAAAAAGCTCAAAAAAAGAAAGTCGTCGTTGTGAAAAAGAAGGTGAAAGTGGTAAAAAAACCATCACCGAAAGTTGTTGTCAAGACAGAAAAAAAACAGGATGTACCTAAAAAACCGACCCCTCCCGTCCCTTCTGCTCGGGCAGAAGCAGATACTGCGCCTAGACCTGTACGGGACAGGCGGGACACCCCCCCCTCTTCACCACGACGGCCTTCAGATAACGATCGAAGACCTCCAAGAAGCCGTGATCAACAGGGAGAACCGAATCGGTTTGATCCCAGAAGAGGCAGTAGGCCAGGGACAAGAAAAGTAGAATCTGACAGAAAACCTCGTTTTACAGACCGAAAAAGCCCGAAACCAGGTGGACCGCCGGCGACTGCTGAGAAAAAACCGGCAGGAAAGAAATTTTATAAAGCAAAGAAAAAACAATCCTACCAGAAGTTTTCGAAGAGAGAGGAGCATCAGGAAAAGGTTCTTCAGGTAAAAAAGAAAAGCATACACAAAGCTAATCCTGTTCCTAAAGTGATCGATATTATGGAAGTTATATCCGTTTCAGAACTCGCGAAGAAGATGAATCTGAAAGCATCGGACCTGATTTCCAAGCTTATGAGTATGGGAGTGATGGCTACCATAAATCAGCAGATAGATGCAGAAACTGCAGCTATACTTACCGAAGAATACGGATGTAAAGTCAACATCGTTTCCCTGTACGATGAAACACTGATTGAGAGTGACGAAGAGGGGGACGAAAACCTTAAACCCCGGCCTCCGATTGTTACAGTTATGGGTCACGTCGACCATGGGAAAACGAAACTACTGGATTCCATCCGGGCAACGAACGTTGTCGACTCTGAATTCGGCGGTATAACCCAGCATATCGGTGCGTACACTGTTGAAACGGAAAATGGTAAAATCTGCTTCCTCGATACGCCGGGACATGAAGCTTTCACCCTTATGCGAGCCCGGGGTGCTCAAATAACGGACATCGTCATACTGGTGGTTGCAGCGAACGACGGCGTTATGCCTCAGACGCAGGAAGCGATCAATCATGCGAGAGATGCGGGTGTTCCTATTATTGTTGCAATAAACAAAATAGATCTTCCCGAGGCGAACTCCGACAGAGTGCGTCAGCAGCTTTCAGAATACGGACTCATGCCGGAATCCTGGGGCGGAAGTACCCTCTTTTCCGAGATTTCAGCCCTTAAAGGGACCGGGATAGACGATCTTTTAGGCAACATTATTCTGCAGTCGGAAATTCTCGAACTGAAGGCGAATTATGACTGCCGCGCCGAGGGAAAAGTGATCGAATCCAAAGTTGACCACGGCCGGGGTATCGTGTCTTCCGTACTTGTTGAGCGGGGAACCTTGCGTGTTGGAGACTCTTTCGTAGCAGGAATATATTCCGGTAAAGTGCGGGCCATGTTCGATAGTTCGGGGCATAAAATTAAAGAAGCCACACCGGCAACACCGGTGGAAATCCTGGGATTTACAGGAATACCGAATGCGGGTGATCCTTTCCAGGTTACGGAAAATGAAAAAACTGCCCGCCAGGTTGGTTCGAAACGGCAGGAATTGAAAAAGGTAGAAGAAGCCCGGAATGTGAAAAAAATTACCCTGGATAACCTGTATGATTCCATTCAGGACGGAGAAGTACGGGAATTAAAAGTTATTATCAAGGGCGATGTTCATGGGTCGGTAGAAGCCCTGCAGATTGCACTGGAAAAACTGAGTACCAGTGAAATTCGCCTTTCGGTTATCAATGCTGCCGCCGGGGCTATTAACGAAAGTGATGTCAATCTTGCATCGGCGTCCAATGCTATTATTATTGGATTCCATGTACGGCCGACAGCTGCTGCTGCTGCTGCTGCGGAACAGGAAAAAGTTGAGATAAGGAAATACAATGTCATCTATGATGCAGTGAACGACATTAAATCTGCCATGGAAGGACTGCTTTCTCCCGATCTCAAGGAAGAAATAATAGGGTCCGTTGAAGTCCGGGATGTATTCAAAGTACCCAAGATCGGTCTCATTTCAGGCTGTTTCGTAACCAGTGGAAAAGTGACAAGAGGTGCTCAGGTTCACGTTATCCGGGACGGTATCCAGATCTATACCGGGACCATAACATCTCTTAAGCGGTTCAAAGATGATGTTCGCGAGGTGGAATCAAACTACGAATGTGGTATTGGAATCGATAATTACCAGGATGTTAAAGTCGGTGATCAGATAGAAGTATTTCGGATCAAGGAAATAGCAAAGAAACTCAAGGATTGACATGTCCGACATTAGACTCAAGAAAGTGGAAAGCCTGTTGCAAAAAGAGATCGGGGCTCTTATTGTAAACGGTAAGGTAAAAGATCCGCGGATTGATACATTTATCACTGTGAATGCCGTAAAAGTATCGAAAGATACAGCTTATGCGAAAATATATGTTTCCAGTTTCCATGGCGGGAAAGCAATAGCACGTTCAGTCGAAGCTCTCAACCATGCGTCCGGGTATATCCAGACACTCCTTGGCCGCAAGCTGAGAATGCGGCATACACCTAAACTCACATTCATCGTCGATCCTTCCATCAAGGAAGGATTTGAGATGATTCAGAAAATCGAAGGTCTGGACATTTGACGAAAACAGAATCCGGGATCATTCTACTCGATAAACCGGTAGGAATCACATCGTTTCAGGCACTGGATACCATTAAGAAACGAACCGGTACAATCAAAGTAGGCCACGCCGGGACCCTTGATAAATTTGCCACCGGACTTTTGATCGTTCTTACAGGCAAATGCACGAAACTGAGTTCCATATTCATGAATCTCACCAAGGAGTATCGGGCAACTGTTTACCTGGGCAGAGAAACAGATACCCTGGATCCCGAGGGAGAGGTTATTGCAGAGGCTCCTGTACCGTCCCTGGAAGCCATAGAAGAAGCCGTTCCATCTTTTCTCGGCTCCGTGTTTCAACGACCACCGCTGTATTCTGCTCTTCATGTAGATGGCAGCAGGGCACATGCCCTTATCAGGAAGGGGACATCCTTTACCCTGGCTGAAAGAAACATTGATATTCACAGCATAGAAATTACCGGGTATGCTCCTCCGGAGCTCACTATAAAGGTAACGTGCTCAAAGGGAACCTATATCCGCAGTCTTGCACGGGATCTTGGAGAAAAAGCAGGTTCCAAAGGATACCTGGTGAAACTGGAAAGGACCGGAATCGGGGCATTCTGTACCGATTCTGCGGTGTCGCCACAGGAGTTCAATCCCGAAGAAGATGTGAGAGACGTCATTACCATGCTCGATAAGATACCGGATATTATACAGGCTAAAGTGCGGAGCAGCTGCATACAAAAAGTTCTCAATGGTGCAGAGATTCTAACTGATTTTTTTGATACAACCTATTCCATACAAGGGCTGTATGCCTTGGTGGATGATAATAACCGGTTTCTGGCTCTCGCCGAACAAAAAGACAACAGGTTTACTTATCATTTTGTAGGACCGTGCTTATGAAAGTCTACTCCTGGAATGAGTTTACCCAGGGACACTTGAGGAATATATCAGCAGCATCGGCCACTATCGGCGTATTCGACGGAGTACACATAGGCCATCAGCGTCTTATACGGAATACCGTTTCTTGTAAGGAGACTACTCCTGTTCTCTTTACCTTTACCAAATCCCCCCTTTCGACCCTCAGGAATTCCGGCTTTCAAGAGTACATCATGAACATTGATGACCGACTGCAGGTTGTCCGTGATATAGGTATCGAAAAAACAGTACTCATTGACTTTTCCCTGGATTTTAGTAAACTATCGGGAGCAGCTTTTTTTCTATTGATCTTAGAGTATATCGGGCTACGCGATCTGTCTATCGGCATGAATTTCCGGTGCGGGTACCAGGCCGATATGGGCTCGGAAGAGATAAGAACGTTTCTTGAGAGCCATAAGGTACGGGTACATGTCATAGATCCGGTTCTTTTCGAAGGCATTCCGGTAAGCAGTACACGTATTCGGGAAACCATAAGAGCTGGAGATATTATTAGGGCCGCCGGTATGCTTGGCAGGGAGTATTCTATCAAGTTGCTGTCAACAGGAGTAAGGAAAGGACTGGTAGAGGTACACGCAGAAAAAAGACATATCGGTCAGGTTTTACCTGACCAAGGCGAATTTGACGTCGACATCGTCGACGGAAATAAAAAAATCAGAACAAAATTGCACATTTCAGGTGATGCCGTGTCCTGGTCCCAGCCGGAACAATTCAGAACCGAAAGAATACATTTTATTACGTAAATGATATAAGGAGATATAAACATGGCGTTAACAAAAGAGCAGCGAAAAGAAATTATTGCCGAATACGGATTAAGCGAAAAAAATACCGGTTCAACAGAGGTACAAATTGCTCTTCTTACAAGCAGAATTAAAGATCTTACGGAACATTTCAGAACTCACAAGAAAGACCACAATTCCAGACGGGGACTGCTCAAACTAGTTGGGCAGAGAAGACGTCTTTTAAAATATCTCATGAAAATAGATCTCGACAAATATCGTGAACTGATTCAGAAACTCGGCTTACGTAAATAATAAAAGGATTACACATGTCAGAACAGATAACAATTAAAATTGGTTCTCAGGATCTTATCCTGGAAACAGGGAAAATAGCGAAACAGGCAAATGGTTCAGTTTTTGCCCGGTATGCCGGGTCTGCAGTACTCGCAACGGTCTGCTGTTCAGAAAAAGAAATTGAAGGGTTGGATTACGTACCCCTTCAAGTCGAATATAACGAGAAGTATTACGCTGCAGGGAAAATACCAGGCGGATTTCTAAAACGGGAAGGAAGACCGAAAGATAAGGAAATACTCGTTTCCAGACTTATCGACAGGCCTATGCGACCTCTTTTTTCTAAAAAATTTAAACGGGACATACAGGTAGTACCGACCACCATCTCCACTGACCAGGTGAATCCCCCCGACGTGATCGCAATGGTAGCCGCGTCGGCAGCCACAGTTATTTCGGATATACCTTTTGACGGACCTGTAGGTGCCGTAAGGGTCAGCTCGGTACATGGTGAACTGATCATAAACCCGACCTTTGACGAGATTGACGAAAGTGAACTTGATATCGTGGTTTCCGGGACAGTAGATGGAATAACCATGGTGGAAGGCGGGGCCCAGGAAGTATCTGAGGAACTGCTTCTTTCTGCTATTGAGAAGGCGGAAGGAGTTATCAAGGAATTGTGTGAAGCCCAGAATAAGCTTCGTGAACTGGCAGGAAAAGAAAAATTGCCTTTACCTGAGGAAGATGCTTCACTGGAAAACGAAAGCGCGGTAAGGGAGTTTGCATTCCAAAAACTCAAAGAAGCGTGTTTTGTCCTTGGTAAATTCAATCGAATAAAAGCAATTAAACTGGTAAGAACGGAAACCCTTACCCATTTCGAAGAGACAATACCCGAAGATAAAGTAAAACTCGTGCATGCCCTTTTTGAAGATATGGAAACTGAAATTGTAAGGGAATCCATTTTACATCAGAAAGTCCGGACCGACGGAAGAGGTCCGGAAGATATCCGGCCCATTACCTGTGAGATCGATGTACTTCCCAGGACGCACGGTTCCGCCCTCTTTACCAGAGGAGAAACCCAGGCACTGGCAATTACAACCCTGGGAACAGTATTTGACGAACAGCTGATGGATGATATTGATGGAGCGAAACGAACAGACAGTTTTCTCCTTCACTATAATTTCCCTCCTTTTTCCGTAGGGGAAACCGGAAGGCTGGGCACAGGAAGGAGAGAAATTGGTCACGGGCACCTGGCTAAACGTGCAATCAAGGGTGTTCTGCCGAAAAAAGATGATTTTCCCTATACCATACGGGTGGTATCGGAAATTCTTGAATCGAACGGAAGTTCTTCTATGGCGACTGTGTGCGGCAGTTCTCTTTCCCTCCTTAAAGCCGGTGTTCCGTTGAAAAAACCGGTTGCAGGTATTGCTATGGGTCTTGTTACCGATGGTGAACATACCGTGATTTTGAGTGATATTCTAGGTGAAGAAGATCACTTGGGAGATATGGACTTCAAGGTAGCCGGATCTGAGAACGGGATAACCGCTTTTCAAATGGACATAAAGATTTCCAGCGTTTCCACGGAAATCATGTCCAGGGCTCTTGAACAGGCGAAAAAAGGGCGGCTCCACATTCTCGATATCATGAACAGCGTTATTCAGGATCCGAGCTCGTCCATATCGGAGTTTGCTCCGAAAATCATCAACTTTAAGATTGACCAGGATAAAATCGGAGCAGTAATCGGACCCGGCGGCAAGATCATTCGCTCGATATCTGAACAGCATGATGTAGAGATCAACATTGACGATGACGGTAAAATAACGATTTACGGCAAATCTGTAAGTGGAGCGGAAAATGCAGAACAGTCGGTAAAGATGCTCCTTGAAGAACCTGAAGTGGGTAAGATCTACAACGGAAAAGTAAAAAGAATTACAGATTTCGGCGCATTTATTGAAATTCTTCCGGGAAAGGATGGTTTGTGCCATATTTCGAAGCTTGCACGCCACAGGGTTAATAGGGTCGAGGATGTGCTCGAAATGGAACAGGAAATAGCAGTTAAACTGCTGGAAATTGATAAAATGGGCAGGCTTAATTTAAGTTATATAGATGCAGTAGATCCCCAACCTGACGGAGGGCGTGATTCTTCCAATGACTCACGCCAGCGTGACCACGGCAATCAGGGCGAGAGACATGGCGGCGGCAGACCTCACCGGAGAAGGGATTGATACATACCACACTGCTTCCATGCGGTGCAACTGTTCTTCTCGAGGAAGTAGAACATACAGAGACCGTTTCCATCGGTTTCTGGTTGCTATCAGGTTCAAGGGATGAGAATGAGAGTGAACTCGGGGTTTCTCATTTCCTTGAACACATGCTCTTCAAAGGTACGAGAAACCGGACAGGATACCAGATTGCCCAGGAAATTGATCGTGTAGGGGGAATGCTCAACGCCTTTTCAGAAAAAGAGTATACCTGTTACTACTGCACCCTCCCTGGGGAACATGTACTCCTTGCTGCCGATATCATTTCTGAAATGATGTTTCAATCTCTCCTTGAACCTGAAGAAATAGAGAAGGAACGCCGTGTTATTATGAACGAGATTCTGGCTGTCGAAGATTCTCCGGAAGAGCTTGCCTATGATTACTTTCTTTTCAAATTATGGTCACGTCATCCCCTTGCAAGAAAAATTACAGGAACGATCCCGGATATCCGGAAAATAACCAGGAACCGGCTGGTTGATTTTCACGAACAGTGGTACGTCCCGGGCAATATGATTATCTCCTGCGCAGGTTGTTTCGACCAGGACCTGCTCTTAAACCGGCTTGAAGAGAATCTCCCTAAAGAGAACACAGGTACGGTGAAAAAAAACCGGGTGGAACCACAGGAAAATGTCTGCTGGGATTATGTGTCCGGACGTTTCAACCAGGTACATCTGTATGCCGGGTTTTCTTTTCCTATCCCTGCGGACATTCCTGAGCTATATCATTTTCTCGTGTTTTCCACACTCTTTGGAGAATCCATGAGTTCCCGTCTATTTCAGAATATTCGAGAAAAAATGGGTATATGTTACTCAATTTACTCGATGAGAACCTTTTTCAACGATATTACTCTGTGGACGATCTATGCGAGTACCGGAATAGAAACCATATCTGAACTTATCCAGGCGCTGGGCAATGAAATACAGGGTGTCCTGGAACATCAGATAACAGCAGAGGAAATACAAAGTGCTATAACGCACCTGGTTGGTGGAGTAAGTATTTCCAAAGACGATATGGAAACCAGAATGAGGCGACTTGTCAGGCAATATGTACTTGGAGGAGAAATCCACGATATACCGAAAACGATTAAAATTCTTCAGTCCATCACCAGAAACGATATTACCCGGTTTATTGACACTTCCCTTAAAAATAAGCCGTTTAACCTTCTCGCCTACGGTACAAAACGACTGCATAGAAAAAAGAAAGACTATTTTACATTCGTATCCAGGAGTACCTGACATGGATCGGATTGCCGTAAAGATCACCCTGAAACATGAAGATCTTAAACCTGTATACGGTTCTGATTGTGCTTCCGGTGCCGATCTGCGTGCGAATATCCAAGAATCCTTCGAACTGAAACCTGGAGAACGGGGGTTGATACCGACCGGCCTAAGCATGGAAATTCCTGCCGGCTTTGAAGCACAGGTACGCCCCAGGTCGGGTTTAGCCTCGCGCAACGGTCTAACTGTATTGAACTCACCGGGAACAATCGATTCTGATTACCGGGGAGAAATAAAAATCATCCTTATCAATCTTGGAAAGGAACCGTATACTATAAACAGGGGAGAGCGGATTGCTCAAATCGTTTTCTCTCGTGTTCAAAAAGCGGATTTTACCATTAAAACCGAGCTGGAAGAAACTGAACGGGGAAGCGGAGGATTCGGATCCACCGGGAAATAGATGAGGATGGTGCTGACAGCGGGAAACCTAACTGGCAGATACAGACGCAGCTACGGAATCATTTATCGTTACATTTCAAAAGAATTCATATTTTCATTTTTCGTATCGTTTCTCTTTTTTTTCTTCATATTTTTTGTTAACCAACTCCTGCTTCTTGCAGAAGATATTCTCTCTAAACATGTACCCTTTAAATCCGTCATTCTACTGGTGGTGTATTCATTTCCTCTCATCATTTCTCTCTCTGTTCCTTTTGCCTCGTTAGTGGGCGCCCTTATGACCGTCGGTAGATTTTCATCGGATAACGAAATACTGGCTTTCCTGGCTTCAGGAATTCCACAGAAGAGAATATTCATTCCGTTGTTCGTTATGGGCGTGCTCCTTTCCTGTCTCTCTTTTACTGTTAACGATTATTTTCTACCAAGGGGCACGGTGAACTTCCTGAAGCTGTACCGGGACCTGATCTACTCCAATCCGGAAATCGAGCTTGAGCCATACTCGATTAAACGGTACCAGGACAGTATTATCATAACCGGAAACGTTGATGAGAGGATTATCAGTAATGTTGTGATATTCGATAAAACAGAAGAAAAGAACAAACGGATCATTACTGCCGCTACGGCCAAACTGGTAGATGCCGGTGACCAGCAGGGGGTGATATCCCTTCAACTGGAACAAGTTTACAGCCAGACCGTTGACGCTCAGAAGAGGGACCGCTTCGAGTACAGCGAAGCAGAGACCATGATATATAATATCCTTTTAAAAGATATTACTTTTTCTATCCGTAACCCCGGACCGGGTGAAATGCGGTCCATAGATGTATACAATGTGATACAGGAAAAAAGCAAGCGTTTGGAAGAGAAGCAGAATGAGTATATGCGCTCCCTGGCATCAAGATACCAGGCACTGGCCTTTGAATATATTGCATCTTTGGAACTTCTCGAATCCGGAAGGGAATCTTTAGAAACGGTAACGAACAGGCTTGATATACTTTTGAACAATTACGAAAACGCCCTCGCAAAAAAAATTAACGATCGCTCCCTCCAGCTGTATAAGCTGGAATTCTATAAAAAGTTCTCTGTTCCCTTTGCCTGCCTTGTGTTTATCTTTTTCGCCTTTCCGGTAGGGCTGTTTACCAGAAGAAGCGGGCGTTCTGTCGGTTTCGGCATCGGGTTGCTCATATCTGTTATCTACTGGGGGATGCTGCTTGTGGGACAGACTCTTGGATTGAGGGTAGGGTATCCCCCGTTTCTGTCGATGTGGATACCGAATTTTGTTATGCTGGTCCTGGGATCGCTCTTTTTTCTGATAAGGCTGCGAAAATGAAAATACTCAACGTTATGATCGTGAAATCCTTTCTGTCCGTGTTTCTCTTTGCACTCCTTTTTTTCGTGTTAATTCTGCAGCTTGTTGATCTCTTCTCCAATCTCTGGAGATATTTAAATAACGATGTAACAATTTTTCAGATCCTTCAGGTTGCCTATTTCTACATGCCTAAATGTATTGCTTTTTCTATTCCGCCGGCACTCCTTTTTTCCATATCTTTTACTCTTGGTAATTACTACTCGAATAACGAACTGATTTCCATATTCGGCTCGGGAATATCCTTGTTCCGTTTTATTTTCCCGCTGTGGGTCATTGGTTTCTTCCTTAGCGCAGGGGGATTCTTTTTCGATGAATATGTGGTGATCGACTCATTCAAACAGAAAAACGAGATGACAAAAACTCTTCTCAAACAGCAGGTCTCCTTCAGTAATACAAATATCACGGTGTTAAGCAGGAACAGCACCGTTATTTACCAAGCTGATTATTACAACGATAAAAACCAGACACTTTCGGGGGTTACCGTACTTGAGCTGGATACCGAAGGAAAATTCGTACAGAGGATAGACGCCGAGCAGGCAACATGGAAAGAGGGTGTGTGGGAATTTCATAGAAGCCGGGTGTTTTTTTGGGATGAACAGAACGAATTTATCACAGAGTTGAAAAGCGATTCCTTCCTGAAGGAACAGTACGACGAACCGCCTTCAACATTCCGAAAGACCATACGCAATGTTGAAGAGATGCGGATGAAGGAAGCCCGGGAGTGGGTCGGCACTCTCAAAAGGGCAGGACTTCCGTTCCGGGGAGCACAGACCGAATACTATAAACGGTTCGCTTTTGCGTTTACCCCGATCATTGTTACATTTATTTCTAGTGTGCTGGGAGGCAGGTTCAGGAAAAATATTCTTCTTATGAGTCTCCTGGCCAGTCTTGTTATTACCGTGGTGTACTATGTAATTCAGATGATACTGGTACTTTTTGCAAAACTCGGGTATATTCCTCCAACTGCAGGGGCATGGGGTACATTGATTTTCTTTTTCATTCCGAGTATCTGGCTGTTCAGGATAGCTCGCACCTGACATATACGAGGCTTATCATGTTTGCTGTACAACATAGAGATCCTGGAAGTGCTGCCAGAAGAGGGTTGCTTTCTTTGTACCATGGTGATGTTCATACCCCTGCATTTATGCCGGTGGGGACTAACGGTACGGTTAAAGCCGTGCCTCATACCATGCTGGAAGAGATCGGTTTCAACCTGATTCTTGGGAATGCCTACCATCTCTATTTACGGCCCGGGATGGATGTTATCCGTCAGGCGGGAGGTATCCATAGATTTGCAAACTGGAACCATAATATCCTCACAGATTCAGGTGGTTATCAGATTTTCTCACTGGCTTCGTTTGGAAAAATCACAGAGGAGGGGGTTCGCTTCCGTTCACATATAGATGGATCCGCCCATTTTCTTTCTCCGGAAGACGCGGTAGATGTACAAGCAGAGCTGGGAAGCGATGTCAGGATGTGTCTCGATGTGTGTACTCCACCGGAAATTTCTTATAACGAAGCACTGAAGGCGAGCAATATAACGACAGCATGGGCCCTGAGAAGCCGGAAGCGGTGGAAGGAGAAAGAATCCCCGCTGCCGGGTGCCCTTTTCGGCATAGTCCAGGGAAATTTTTTCAAAGAGCTGCGCAAACGGAGCGCTGACGAACTCATGGAAATCGAATTTCCCGGATACGCCATCGGCGGTCTATCTGTAGGCGAACCGTTTCCCCTCTTCTGTGAGCTGCTCCATTTTACCGCCCCGCTTTTACCTGAAGACAAACCACGATACCTGATGGGAATCGGAACACCGGAGTACATCCTGGAAGCAGTTGAAATGGGGATAGATATTTTCGATTGTGTTTTTCCCACCCGGATAGCCAGGAATGGAACGGTATTTACGTCCCGAGGGACGATTGCGCTGAAATGGGAGAAACACCGCCTTGATTTTACTCCAATCGAAGAAGGGTGCGGATGTTATACATGCTCCCGATATTCAAAAGCCTATCTTCGTCATCTCTTCAAAGCCAGGGAAATTCTTGGACCGGTTCTGACGAGCTGCCACAATCTCTCTTTTTTATTTCGGCTGGTCAGGGACATCCGGGAAGCGGTTTCTTCAGGAACCTTTACAGCTTTTAAAAAACAGTTCCTCGCGGCTTATAACGGTACACAGGCATGAACGAAGAAGAACAGCATATCCAGAAAAGTTCTTTCTCTGCGTTCCTAGTTATGATATGTACACTGATATCCAGGATTCTTGGATTCGTGCGCATCGCCCTTATCAGTGCTATTTTCGGAGCAGGCGGCCAGGCTGATGTTCTGAACACGGTATTCACGATTCCTAATAATCTCCGAAAACTTTTAGCTGAGGGAGCTCTCTCATCGGCATTTATCCCTGTGCTCTCTTCCGTTCTTGTAAAAGATACAACGGATAAGGTGTCCCGGGGTATTGTAAGGAACATTATATCATTTCAGCTTCTGATTCTCATACCTTTCAGTGTTCTTTGCATTGTTTTCGCGAACCCCCTGATTCGTATAGTTCTTGTTGAATTCGACGACCCGGAGCTTCTCGTTCTCTCTGTCAGGCTTTTCCGATGGTTTATTAACTATCTCCTTCTCATCAGTATCTCTGCGATCCTCATGGGTGTACTGAATTCACATAATTCTTTTTTCATTCCGGCGATCACACCTATCCTGTTTTCTATTTCGGTTATTACATCGGTAGTGATGCTCCATCAGCGTCTAGGAATATTTTCCATGGCGGTGGGTGTTCTCGGCGGAGGTTTGATGCAGATACTTTTCCAGACCCCCTTCTTCAGGAAACTTGGATACGATTTTAAACTCGATTTTTCGTTTCAAAACGAAGAATTCCGAAGAATTATGCGGGGCTGGCTGCCGGTAGTTGCGACTGCATCCGTTTTCACGGTAAACCAGCAGATCGCCGCCCGTTTTGCGACAGGACTTGAAACAGGCAGTTCCTCAGCCCTGCATTACGCTCTCGTTTTTTTTCAACTCCCTTTTGGGATATTTTCAGCTTCTATTGCAACTGTACTATTTCCCAAGATGAGCAGGCAGGCTGCCGTGCAGGACCTGCAGGGTTTACGTGACAGTATCCAGTACGGCATCCGGTTCCTATTGATATTTCTCCTTCCTTCTTCTCTTTTTTTGACACTAGCGGGAAAGGAGATCATCTCTGTTGCTCTTTTCAGGGGAGCTTTCACCCTGGCAGATACGTTTATTACATCCAGAGTTCTTTTTGCCTACGCTCTCGGACTTTTCAGCGTAGGGGCTTTTAATTTTTTTCAGCGTTTTTATTATGCATCAGGTGATTTCAGGACACCCTTCATCCTGGCAGTAATCGTATGTACTGTAGATGTTATCCTTTCAATCTGGCTTAAATCCACATCACTTAAGGTAATCGGCCTTGCACTGGCAAACACGATATCATTTACCCTGGGATTTATCCTGATGATCATTCTTGCCCGCAGGCGACTAAAGTACTTCGAAAGGAGGTACATATTCGGAACACTGTGGAAGGTCCTTCTCTCCCTGGTGCCGGCTCTGTGTTACATGACCCTTTTTATCCGTCTCACCGGCAACTGGTGGCGTCAGGGAAGTTCTCTGAGAACTTTCGGGTTGCTCCTGGGCTGTGCAGTTCCGGGAATTGCACTTATTCTACTGCTGTTTTATCTCTTAAAAGTGGAACTATTTTTTGATATGATGAAGAAACGGATGAAGAAGTGAAAAAAATATTATGTCTATTGCTGATGGCGGTGTGCAGCACTTTAACAGCTCAGGAAGAGCCCGAGAAAAAAGAAGAAATAAAAAGCCTGTCGGAAGAACGCCTTGAAACACTACAGTTCGGTATCGATTCCGAGATCACCACCCTTATCGATGCCCTGGAAAAAGAAAAAAATGAAGAATTTTTCGATGAATTGGTCAAAATTCTTTCATCTTCGAATAACAATGATCTTAAATCAAGGATTCTTACCTACTTCAAAGGTGCTTCATTCGGAGGGGCACAGGAAGCTGCCCTTCCGATTCTGGAAAACTGGGAAGATGAAAACCAGGATCTTCTTATTGCTGTAGTTAATTATTTTTCTGATTTTAGAAACGACACAGCCGATGAAATCATTTTTCAGCTGATTTCTTCAGATGATACTGCAGTTGCGTCTTCAGCTTTGAGAGCTGCCGGAAAGTCAGGCAGAACTGATTTCGAATCTACCTTGCGAACTCTATATGAGGATCCCGATTTTTCTGAAAATCTCAAGCCCAACATTATCCTGGCCTTAGGAGATCTTAAGTCTTACGATTCTGTCCCTTTTCTCTCCGCGATAGCTGAGGATGATGACCAGGAAAGTATTATTCGTAGATACGCCTGCGATTCGCTGCGTAAAATCGGTGATCCCGCTGCCATAGGATCGATCGAAAAGGCATATGCTACGGATGATGTGATCCTTCGCTCTTATGCCATGTATGCGATGAGCGGGTTTAAAGATGCCGACGTGGTTCCCTTCCTTATTGAAGGGCTGAAAGATTCGTATGTGAAAGTACGCATTTCCGCAGCCCAGGGCCTGGGGGATCTACAGGCAAAAGAAGCGATTCCCATATTACAGTATAAAGCACGCAAAGACCCTGAACAGAGCGTGCGCATCGAATCGGTAAAAGCCCTGGGGTTAATCGGTACCAAGGATTCATATAATTTCTTACGGGAACTGTTTTCCGATAGAAAGGTGCCTCTTTCTCTTCGTAGAGAATCTCTTCATCGTCTCGTTGTTAACGATCTGGATTCCTCAATTTCCGTTATTAAAGGGGTCATCGAGGAGGAGTGGGGAGCTCCCAGGTCTCCTCTTCTTGAATCAATAGGTCTCGAGCTTTCTACAGCTGAATCCGGGAAGCTGGAGTCGATTTTTGCCAGGTTCCTGGATCATTCTTCGATTACAATGAAACTGTACGGTCTGCGCGGTCTGGAAAAAAACGGTGTGGGTTCACAGAAGGAACGGGTTGAGCAACTTACAGAGGAGGGGAACCATATGCAGATACGGAAAACAGCCCTTAGCATTATGGAAGGCAGCCGTTAATTTTTCCCGGTTTATCCGTCAGGTGCATAATCTTGTTGATCTTCTCCAGAGGCGAGACGTATTTCCGGAAAACAAACCGTATTCCCCTTTGTTTTTTCGATATAGCGGTAATTTCCCGGCCGAGACAGTTTTCAACAGCCCCTTCATGTTCAGGAAAAAATTCGTAACGCAGGGGATAAAACGTATAGGTTTCACCCTCACATGTAATTTCACCGATGTTTCGTGGAAAATCAAGAAGAAAAATAATAAAACTTGAGCCCTTTCCCCCGAGTCCCTTCTTCGATCCGGTAGACATAAGCTGAACATTCCGCAGGCCGATGTGCTTGTTCTGTCCGGAAACGAAGAGCTCTATCGGTGTGTACCCCTTTCCTGGAGACGCTGTCGCCGTTTCGTATTGGACACGGGCGTGCGATCCTGCAACTCCGGAGGAACGCCAAAGAATATTTTTTACAATGAAAAACAATACCAGGATAACCGTCACTACTATGACAATCAGGACCGATGTCATAAGAAAGGAAAGAGTGCTCTCTCTTCCCTGTTCCCGTGTTTTCTTGAGATAAAAATGTATTACACCCCGGTTGGGCGCGACCTTAAGGTCGTCTTCGAACACAAGGGATATGTCAAGGCTGTTTTCTCCCTGCCCAAAGGAACGAGGGGCAGTAATACGGGGGGTAATAATTTTTTCGTCATGTTCCTTGATAACGGTTACCACGGGCTTCTCGAGTATGTTCTCACCGGCATACATAACGGCAGAAAGTTTTATAAGAAGCTGATTATCCTGGTAGTTCGTTATGGTCAAAGGAACTTTGAAACGCGGGTTGACTTTACCCAGGTGAGTTGGAAACCCGACTGAAGGGGATCCAAACGTAAGGTTTGAAATCTCGCCGTTTTTTTCTGTAGTGTATTCAGTGGTTTCTATGTCAAGGATCTCTGAAAGGGTCCCAAGATTATCACGTTCATCGAATAACGGGGCTGTCTCGCTGGAAAGTGCACCATCGGAGGGGAGACGGAGGATGTGCACTTCCCAGCCTTGTCTCCGGATGTTTTCGGCTATTCCAGCCAGCTGCCGGCTGACTTCTTCCTGGGAAAAGTTATTAGCACTTCCCGGAGGCGGATCATGGATACCGTCGGTAAGTATCAGTATTTCCTTGTCTCCGGCTACAGGAAGCCCCTGGACATATCGGTAGAGTGTTTCCATGGCCCCGATGAGGTCTGTATATTTGCCAAGTGGATGCAGCAGAAGAATGGTTGAAACGATAAACTCAATATCGTCTTCGTTCCGGATAGTCTGTTCAAGTATCGTCTCAGTGTGCCCGGCAAAACTGAGAAGGTGAAAAGTGTCACCAAAAGAAAGCTGATAATAAAGAGCATCCTTTATGAGGTAATTGACAAGATCATCAAAGATAGGAAAAACGCTCTCTGAAACATCCAGGAGTACCACGAAATCCGTCTGCTCTGCCGATGCAATTCCGCAGAAAACCAGTGAAATACATACTACACACAAAACGAAAACTTTTTTTTTCATATACTTCACGATATCAGGTCATTTAAAATTGTGCGACGGTAATTTCTTTCAACCTGTAGTGGTTGATCCTTTCATTTATTTCGAACTTCAGTTCCTCACCGACTTTGTGATGTAAAAGCGCACTGCCGAAAGGAGATAGATAGGAAATAGTTTTTTCCGTGGGGTTCGATTCCCAGGGTCCGAGTATGGTATATGTTTCTTCACTACCGCTGATCAGGTTCTCAAGGGTAACCGTTGTCCCAAAGGATACTGAACTATTATCAACCATATCAGGTTTGAATATCTGCGCCCTGTCGATTTCATCCTTGAGTTTCCCGGCAATAGCGTTGAGAATATCCTGCCGTTCTTTTGCCGCCTTGTACTCCGCATTCTCCCGGAGATCTCCCAGCTCAATTGCTTTCCCGATTTCCTTTGCGTTTTTCGGAACTTCCACTTCCAAAAGGTGCTTTAGTTCTTTTGTTTTTTCTGTATAACTCTTCCGGGTGACAAGCAGCCCTCTGCTGGTACGTTCCTTTTCTACAACGCCGTAAAACTTAAATTCAGGATATTGCTCCATGATCTTGTGACGAATGTTGATTTTCAGTGAAGGATCAAGGTCTTTTACATCTTCGATCAAGGTATATAACCTGCTAATGGACTCCTGATCCGTATTCTCGATGTAATTCTCAAGATGCTTATCCTTAAAGAGATAGGCCTGTATCTGCCTGTTCAGCTTGCGGTTTACACTGACATCCCGGCGGTTGCTGATTTCCCTGAAGGTGATATCCAGCAGATGAATGAGACCGATAAGAATCTTTTCATACTGGATTTCCATGTTTTCGAACCAGGATTCAGAACTGTTTCTTGCAAGCCAGATAAAGGCTTCACGGTAGTTGCGATAATTATCGGTGATATTGAACACCATTGTCTTGAGCTTATTTCCTTCCTTCTTGTTCAATTCATCGATGATATACCGGGAAAGACAATAGGGAAACAGTCTGACAAAAAGGTCTTCCCACTCAGGTATATTCATTTTAATACCTTCCAGAAGCTCTTTTTTCAGGTCCGGATCGTCGATCTTGGCAAAAGTTCCCTCCAGATCTTCTATTTGCTCTATCAGTTCTTTGAAATCGAGGTGAATTCCATGATTGAGATACGGATAATCATGGATGATATCCCGTGTAAAGAGAAAGCTGGAAATAACAAATTCGTTCACGGTGTTGAAAGATCTCAGGAACCCGATAAAGTATTCGAACATTTCTCCGAAGTACTCGGAGTCCGGATCTGAACTCTGGAGAAAATCCTTAAGAGTCTGTATTCTGTTGAAATAGTTTTTTTCGGCCTTGAATTGATTGAATGTTTTTTCTTCCAGGGAGATAGGATTTTCCCTTACCACAAACTGATCTACTTTATCCGGCATGTTTCCGAAGATAGGGTCCGTCTTAAGTATTTTCCGGGCATTTGTCGCCCAGGTTGACCATTCGGACTGGGTAAGCACCCCTGGAACGAGTTCCGACTTTATCTTTTTCATGTCCGCGGAATTGTCAAAACTCTTGATGATCGTTTTCAATGTCCAGGGAATATCGCTTTTAACTTTCTTCTTGAGCTCACCTTTTTTACTGATTACCTTAAGTACCCAGATATGATCTCTGTCCAGAGTCGAAAGTGCATTAACTGCCATTTTAAGGGACATCTTATGACCCCGTTTCCTGGCAAAATCGATGACGATTTCGTCGTCTTCGATACTGGAAATCCTCCCGATACCCCATGAACGGTGACAGACGAAATTACCGGCGTCAAAGGCAATATGTTTTTCAAAATCTGCAATAGCATCATGTACATTGCGCCAAGTCTGATTGAGGTTTGAGAGTTTGATATACTCCTCAAGCTGACTGTGGCCTTTATATTTTTCGGTGTAACATTCAGAAATTTCTTTGCGCGCCCAGGTGTTTTTAGAATCGTATTCCAGAATAGATTTAAGAATCTGAATACTCTTATCCCACTTTTCCTTTTTCCGGTAATACTCGTATAAAGATTCAAGGAGTTGTGACGCCCGATCACCGCTGATATTTTTCGCTATCTTTTTTTCAGCATGGAAGAAAAAGTCAATATCCTCAGGACAGTATTCGACGAGGGAGTGCCAGATTTCCTTTACATTGGAGAACATCTTCTTGTTAATGTAGCGGTGCATCGCTTTTTTATAATACTCTACTGCTTCGCCTATTTTTCCTTCCTGTTCTTTTTTCTCCGCAATATGACGCACGATGTCTGTTTCTTCATAGTCGACTTTTATAAGGCGTTCCCAGACGGCGAACTTTTTATCTTCTTCGTTTTCATTGTCATAACATTCAGCGAGGGTCCGGAGAGCGAGTTTATTTTCACCGAAATCGAGTATCCTGTTGCATAGAAATTCGACGATATTCCATTTATGATTGTCAGAAAAAATATGTATCAGCTTAACCAAGTTCGAGTCATCAACGAGTTGTCTGCTCAATGAGATTATTCCTGAAATAAAAAGTGCGATAATACTGTTTTTTGTATGGGTTAAATGCTTATCGCATAACTCTTTGACTTCTTTCTGTTGTGCCTGTTCAATCGTTTCGTCAATGATCTCGTCCAGCTCTTTGAAGTTGCTGATGGAATAACTGTTCAGAGTGGCCCTGGTCCATTTCTCTTCATTGAGGAATTCATTTACGGATTTAACGATGTTTTCTGCCATCAATATCTCCTGCTTCATTGAATGTACTGTTCATATACTTGGGGATCGATTTTTTTGATTTTTTCGAGTACTTCGTCGATTTTTTCATGGTTCTCCTTTGTCGTTACAAGGTGATCGATCAACCAAAAATAACGGTTTAGAAGTCGCGGTTTATGGAAAAACCCCGCATCCTCACCTATCTCTTTCATTTCTGCTTCCATTGCGAAAATTGACTGTTTCAGCCTGCCGTATTCTAAGGGTTTCAGTTCCCTCTTTACATTCAGAACGCCGAACACTACGCCATAAACGGGAATCCATTCTTCCAATTCAGGGGAAGTGTAGCCCATTTTCTTCAGTTTTACTATAAGACGTAAGATAAGAAGGGATTCAAGCATGCAAATTTCGATTTTCTGAGGATTGATAAAAAAAGCCTCTCGAAAAAATATTTTTGCAGCTTTTACTTCTCCGATAAAAGCATAACAGTCTGCCAGCTCAGCAAGGATTTCAGGATCGTCAGCTTTTTGATGGTTCGACACCTCCAGATATTCCAGCGCCCGCTCATAGTCGCCAAGTCCCTTATAACATTTTCCGATACGGAAAAACGTACCCGCTTCGTGCTTACCATGCCTACCGCTCAATTCTGAAAAACATGATAAAGCTTTAGCAAAAACATATTGACGTAAAGTATACAGACAGTTTTCGTAACTATCAGCAGATCTATCCAGAAACAGGACAAAGTTTTTCCACTGATCGAGCAGGTAACTGCCTGCTTTACCCTTGTCACTGATAAAATCGTACTTATCGGTCTTATCCGACCAGAATTGAGCACACTTTAAAGCGAACAATACCTCATTATTTTCAAAATCGAGAGATAATGCCTCTTCAAGCACTTCCGCAGCTTTTCTAAAGAACCCATTCTGAAACAGATTATAAGCGGTATCGATAAGTGACCCGACCTTCCCATCTCTATTCGTTGTAACTTCCATACATCTCAGTATTTACGTAATACTCCATTATATCAATCGGGGGAGATTAGTCAATCGAACCGAATTACCGTTCGTTTTTACGAGCATGATTGCCTTAGCACGATATTTCTGTTAAAAATAACATAGATGAATACATTAAGGGAAGTACTGGTCGCGCCATCTCTCCTTTCAGCAGATTTCAGCAACATGATCGGCGGTGTCCGAACCATTGAGAAAGCCCGGGGGGACTGGATTCATCTCGACGTAATGGATGGTATGTTCGTTCCTAATATCACTTTTGGTCCTAAAATGGTTTCTGACCTCCGGGAGCATACGGATCTTCCACTGGATGTTCATCTGATGATTCAGAAACCGGAGATGCATGTGGATCAGTTTGCCGAAGCGGGGAGTGATCATATCACCTTTCACCTGGAAGCCGTTGTACATGCTCATCGCCTGGTGGAACGAATCAAATCCTTGGGAAAAAAAGCAGGAATTTCTATTGTCCCTTCCACTCCCGCAGCTCTTCTCTCTGAACTAGCTGCTATCCTGGACCTTATCCTGATTATGACGGTAAACCCCGGGTATGGTGGACAAAAATTTATCCCTGCGTGTGTAGATAAGATACGGACATTAGACACCCTCCGGAAAAACAACGGATATTCCTATAAAATTGCCGCGGACGGAGGTATTTGCGTCAAAACTGCCGATATCGTAAGAAAGGCCGGAGTTGACGTCCTGGTAACGGGATCCACATTTTTTTCAGCTTCTGAACCGGCTGTTCTCGTCTCGGAACTTAAGGGCAATAAAGTGATTTAGTTTAGCATTCCTGAAGTCGAAAATAAAAAGGGGTTTTCGCTTTGAAACGAAGAACACTGTTATGCTTTTTTCTCTTTTTATGTGTTGCATTTTCTGTTTTTTCTCAGGACTCCGGCCTTTACATGCTGCAGCAGGGCATTGAGAAATTCAGAAAATCTGATTTTACCTATGCTATCTATGACTTCCGGGAAGTTACATTGGACCCGAAGTTCAGCTCTTTTCATGGGTACGCTTACTTCTGGTTAGCAAAGAGCTACATGGCCCTCAACCAGCTGGATGATGCGGAAAAAAACCTGGAATACTTTCTTCTCAGATTCCCTGAGCACCCCGATTATGCAGAGGGATTCTACCAGAAAGGCAGGCTCTTGTTTCTTCAGCGGGAATATGAGAAATCCATTCAGGTGTTTTACACCTTTATCGAAAAATATACCGACAACCCATTTCTGCCGAACAGCTATTACTGGATTGGAGAGTCACTCTACGAGCTTGGCCATGTAGATAAGGCATTGACAGTATTCAAATATGTGATCAGCCAATATCCACGAAGTTACAAAGTTGAGGCGGCCCGATATAAAGTGTCCCTGATTAAGCTGGAAAATCGTGAGCGGGAACTGCTGAAATTCCTAAAGTGGAGTCACGAGGAATCCCTTAAAACACTTGAAGAATTCCAGGTACGGGAAAAAACGTACGAACAGGCGCTCTCGGCCTATCAGAAGAAACTGACGAAATTCGCCGAGGAGGGAACCTCCAGTCAAATTGAAGATCTTACTTTGGATCTCATCCGGAAGGACAAGGAAATCATCTCCTTGAAAAACGAAATTACTAATTTAAAGAGGGAAAATGCATCCTTAACCAGGGACATCAAGGCTCTGGAAACACGCATAGCTGCCGTCCCTGAAGAAGAGCCGGTGGAATCTGCACTTACTGAACCAACTTCCGCATTCGTTTCCGAGTCCACTGTAAAACGGCTACTCGCAATAAAAGAGGAAGCCCTGAATTTAAAAGAGTTCTATTTAAACTGGCTTGAAAATGAACTGGAGAAACAATAATGGTTATTCGACGGACCTTTCACTCTTTGATTATCCTTATTATGCTCCTGTGTCCGATCTTACTCTCTGCTCTCGAGTTAAAAGAAGGAAGGGTAAAGCTCATCCTTCATGAAAACAACGGCCGGTTTACTTCGTATTACCTGGAAGATGTGAGAAAAAACAAGTATTCCGCTTTTTTCCTCGATCAGGACCCCCGTACTACCGTGTTGAGTATCCTGGTGGATAATAAAGTATACAGGATGGGTGAAAGCTCTGGTTTTAGCGAAACAGTACAGAAAACCGCCGAAGGGGCACGATTTGTCTGGGAATCTTCATTCATACAGGTGACAGAGGATTTTACATTTATAAAATCCGTTGGTGCGCCCCTTTCCGATGGCATCCGGATCACCATTACAGTAAAAAATATTTCTGAACGGGCTCTATCCATTGGAATACGTTATCTCTTTGATACGTATTTAGGTGAACGGGACAATATCCATTTTAAGACTGATTCGATCTCCAGCGTAAAGAATGAAAAAGCTTTTACACCAACTTCCATGCCGGCTTATATCGTATCAAAATCTGAAAAAGGAGATAATCCCGGTTTTCAGATAATAACATCTAAGACAGGTATTACCAGAATCGATAAAGTTATCCTTGGCAACTGGAAACGCCTTAATGACAATTCATGGACCTATGACGTTAACACGACACGGAATTTTAATCAGCTTCCCTACTCAATCAATGATTCTGCAGTAGCATTGTATTACAACGCTGAAAGAGTTGAAAAGGGCTCATCCCGCTCCTCTATCATCCTCTGTGGAGCATATTCTCCGGAAGGATTTACAACAGGAAATACTGCCGGTGATTCGGAAATTGCGGCATTATTCGATCAAACCGTTATCGATCAGGGCGAAGGCGGTTCACAAGACATCAATATTTCTGTTCAGACCGATTTGATAGCCGTAAGGGACCTTATTCATAAGATCAATAGCAAACTAGAGAGCAACGAAGATATATCCGATGCTGAGTTAACCGTTATGGAGCATGTTATTACAGAACTGACAATGAAAAAAAGAAGTATGAAGATTAAAAAAGGATTCCGTAATGGGAGGGAATGTATTAACAAAGGCATCCAGACTATTTCGAGCCGGCAAATACAGTGAACTTATACACCTGTTAGAACCACAAGTCTTCCGATTCAGAGAAAATCGGCAGTTTTACTATTACCTTGGTATCTCCTGCCTGTATACCGGTGATACAGGCGGCGCTCATTCCTTTCTGCAGAGGGCTGTACAGATTAAAAATGACGATATTGATTCTCATTTGGGCCTGGCCGCCGTGTATATCCGAAGAAGAGATTCGGCTGAAGCAATAAGGCATTATCTTAAAGTTCTCGAACTGAACAGTAAGAATCGAAAAGCCCAGCGAGGACTCAATATTATACGAAAGTCCAGCGAGGAGGAGGATCTTTACGATCTTTCCCGTTCCAGACAGTTCAAATCCTTGCTGCCTTCAACCGGTTTTTATATTCCCGGACTCGTGCCGGTAGTGGTAACCGGTGCGGCTGTTTTATTACTGGCCTTTCTCATTTCAAACGGATATATCGGTGCAATCCTCAATGGGAAAAAAAATGAAAGACCGGAAATCCAGAACATCACGATAGAAAAAGAAGATGATCTTGTAGCCGGTGGAGGAAGCAGCCGCTACATCCTTACTAAAAAGGAAATTATATTCCATTTCGAATCTGTAAAGGATTTTTTCAATGATTTTGATTATAATCAGGCTCAAAAACATATCAACATCCTTGTTCAATCAAATGCGGCTCAAACGATAAAGGACAAAATGACGTATATCGAAAGTCTCCTGGAGACTCCGGATTTTACCTCCCTTAAAACAAATTTTACCTATGGGGAAGTTGTAACAGATCCGGAGTCGTTTCAAAACTGTTTTGTTATCTGGAAAGGGAAGATATCAAATTTGACAGTTACCAGTAAAAGGATAACCTTTGATCTGCTTATCGGGTATGAAGAGGAAAAAGTACTGGTAGGCATTGTTCCGGTAACCCTTAATTTTGCAGCTGATCTCGATCCCGACGTTCCGGTGGAAATTCTGGCACGTGTCATTATTTCCGGGGAATCCATCAGTCTGGAGGGGATCGGTATACATCCTATATTACCCTAGGGGATTTTGTGCGGGCAGTAGTGCAGCGGGTTTCACATTGCACAGTTACAGTTGAAAACAGATTTCTCGGATCATTGGACAATGGGCTGCTTGTATATCTCGGTGTTTCCAGGAATGACACAGAAGATGATATCACTTATGTAGCAGAAAAAGTTATGCACCTTCGCATATTCAAAGATGGTGAAGGAAAGATGAATCTTTCCATCAGTGAGAAAAAGGGGTACGATTTCATGGTTGTTTCCCAGTTCACTCTCTTCGGCGATACCAGAAAAGGCCGCCGTCCTTCATACAGCCTTGCAGCCGGCCCTTCCAAAGCTGAATCATACTATCTTTTATTTATCGAGCATCTTACACGCTGCGGTTTCCATCCCGCCTCAGGAGAATTCGGTGCCATGATGGAAGTTTCCTACACAAACACGGGACCTGTAACGCTCCTCATTGATTCGGAACGCATGTTTTAAAAAAACTCTTTCTTTCCGGAGACATTCAAGAAAAAGATCTATATACTATTCATCCGTGAAGCACCAAGTGCATTCTTCCTGTTTATATAAGGTATAACCCATTAAAGGAGGTCATGCATGGCAAAACAGACGAGCCAGCAGCCGGAAAAACAGAAACAGGATCTGGAAGAAAAAGAAAAAGCTATAGAGGCAGCAAAACTCCAGATCGAAAAACAGTTCGGCAAAGGTTCACTCATGAAGCTCGGGGCACGTACCGACAATATCGGGATGGCGGTAATACCATCCGGTTCGATTACCATGGACGCGGCTCTTGGTGTGGGTGGGTATCCTAAAGGCAGGATCATTGAGATTTACGGACCGGAATCGTCAGGCAAGACCACCCTTGCGCTTCACGCAATTGCAGAAGCTCAGAAGATCGGCGGTATTGCCGCGTTTATCGATGCTGAACATGCACTGGACTCGTTGTATGCTAAAAACCTGGGAGTTAATATCGATGAACTCTGGGTTTCTCAGCCTGATACGGGGGAACAGGCACTGGAGATTACCGAATCTCTCGTTCGTTCCGGGGCTGTTGACATCATCGTAATAGACTCGGTCGCAGCTCTTACACCACGTTCTGAAATTGAAGGTGATATGGGCGATTCACATATGGGCCTTCAGGCACGCCTAATGAGCCAGGCCCTTAGGAAGCTCACCGCTACAGTATCTAAATCCGGAACCTGCCTGATCTTTATCAACCAGATACGTATGAAAATAGGCGTTATGTTTGGAAATCCGGAGACTACCACCGGCGGAAAAGCTCTCAAGTTTTACTCAACGATTCGAGTCGAGATCAGGAAAATCGAAACGATTGCGAAAGGAACCGAAGATGCAACTGGAACTCGTGTACGGGTTAAAATCGTAAAAAATAAAGTTGCCCCTCCCTTCAGAAAGGTGGAAATGGAAATTGTCTTTGGAAAAGGAGTATCCGCCAGCGGATGCCTTCTCGATGCGGCTATTCAGCACAATATCATCCAAAAAAGCGGCAGCTGGTACTCGTATGGAGAGGAACGGATAGGTCAAGGGAGGGAAAATGCAAAACTGTACCTGGAAAGCAATGAAGATGTGTACAAGGACCTGGAAAGAAAGGTGAAAGATATTCTTTTTCCCGAGCAAAAACCAAAGACTGAAGATATAGTTACGAAAGAAAACGCGAAGGGTGAAAAAGCGGGAACCCTCCGGGCAGAAGCGGAAGATTCAGAATTATTTTGATCCATTCCGGTAACTCATCGCTATCAGTAGGGTATTTACTTGTTGTATCTGTATCGGTATAGTGGAGACTGTATAAAGCGTATCAAACAGTGAAGATCGAAACCCGGGAAACTCAGGCTAAAGATAAACAGAATTTTAAATCAGGGGATTTCGAAGGCCCTTTGGACCTCCTGCTCTTTCTGATCAGGAAATCTGAAATCAATATCTATGATATTCCTGTTGCCGAGATAACAGAACAGTACCTGGAGTACATGGAATACCTGACAAGTATCGATCTGGATAGTATTACCGAATTCTACGGTATGGCGGCGACTCTGCTCTATATCAAATCGAGAATGCTCCTTCCTGTAGATATTGATCTTGACGATGATTTTGAAGACCCGAGACAGGAACTTGTAGAGAAGCTGATAGAATACCAGAAGTTCAAAAAGATATCCGATCTGATGTTCGAAAAGGGGTCTGAATCCGAATGGATTATCGACAGGAAAAAAAAGCAGAGACCCCTTCCTTTCCCGGATGATTCCGATCAATGGGAAGAGCTCAATGTCTGGGATCTTTTAAAGACCTTCTCTGACATTATCTCCAACCTGTCGTCCGAAAGGATCATCGATCTTTATGAAGAGGTGTCCATCAACGAGAAAATCAGTTTACTGAACGAGCTTCTGGATACAAAAGGGGAATTCAACTTTACTGATCTTCTTATCCGTACCGGGTCGATCATGGAAGTAGTGTGTGCTTTCCTTGCCATACTGGAATCGGTGAAGGCGAAAAGAATCTCACTGTATCAAAACAGATTTTTTGGTGATATCAGAATCAAACCATTTGCAAAGATGTAAGCTGTGAAACTAGATACCGAAACTGCATTAATAGAGTCAATCCTCTTCCTGGAATCGGATCCTATCGATCTGAACAGCCTGGCACATATCAGTGGTCTTTCAAAAAACGCCGTTATGGATGTTCTTACCTCACTTCAGCACCATTATGCGGAGGAGGAGTGTCACGGTCTCGATCTGGTCGAACTTTCCGGCGGATTCATGCTTTCACCGAAAAAATCGTATTGGGATCAGTTGAAGTCCCGGTATGGCAAAAAGAATGATAATCGTCTTTCCCGGGCAGCACTGGAGACACTGGCGATTGTAGCATATTCGCAGCCGATAACAAGAATGGAAATAGAAAATATCCGTGGTGTATCGCCTGATGGCATGATAAAACTGCTGCTTAGCAAAAACTTGGTGAAAGAAGTCGGCCAGAAAGACGTGCCGGGGAAACCGGTACAATACGGAACCACGAAAGATTTTCTCATGGCTTTCAGACTTAAAAGCATTGCTGATCTGCCGAAACTCGACGAAATCGATTCGGAAAGGTTTGAACTGGATGGTTGATACCGAATATGACGGTTTACGACTGCAGGTTTATCTTGCTAAATGTGATGTCGGATCCAGAAGAAAGTGCGAGGCATTGATCGCTGCAGGACAGGTATCCGTTAATAATTTGGTTGTCAGGGTTCAGGGTACTAAAGTACACTACAGAGATGTGGTTACTTTCGAAGGAAAAGAGGTACACCCCACGGCGCAGATGGAGTATATCCTCCTCAATAAACCCGAAGGATATCTGTGTTCGAACTATGATGCCGAAGGAAGACCGATAGCTATAGACCTACTCAAGGCATCCGGAGACAGAAGGCTTTTTCATGTGGGACGACTCGATTTTAAATCCAGTGGACTGATAATATACACAAATGATGGGGCCTTCGCCAATGCTGTAGCACACCCATCATCTGAAATTGAAAAAGAGTACATTCTTGAAGTGGACAAACCGCTTCTTGAGACCGATTTATCTGATTTCAAGACCGGTGTCAATATGGATGGTGTATGGTATCGCATCGAATCTTACAGAATAATAAATCAGTTCCAGGTTTCCCTTGTATTGATCGAGGGGAAGAACCGGGAAATTCGAAACCTGTTTGCCGGCAGAGGGTACTATGTCAGAAAACTCAAAAGGATACGAATTGGACCTGTGACATCCTTTAACCTGAGACCTGGTGATTACAGAAATCTTACGAAACAGGAGATTCATGATCTCACGCTATCAGAAAAGAGAGGAAAACATGGTTCTCGCAATTGACGGGCCGGCCGGTGTCGGGAAAAGTACTGTTTCAAGGCGTATAGCAGAGAAAACCGGCATGTTCTATCTTAATTCGGGAAATTTTTACCGCGCCGTTACCCTTTCTGCATTGGAAAAAGGAGTTGACCCGGAAGATGAAAAAAAGATTATCGAAACCGCGGAACAAAGCTCATTTGAGATTAAAAACAAACGTCTCCATCTGGACGGCCGTGATGTGGAAGACTTGCTCCACAGTGATGCTGTAGACGAGTGGGTGGCCCAGCACTCCGCAATAGTTCCTGTCAGGGAGATCGTTAACAGAAATTTGCGGCGTATCGCCAGGAATATGGATATCGTGGTAGAGGGAAGGGACATAACCACCGTTGTATTTCCGGATGCAGACGTAAAAATATATCTTGATGCATCTATAGAAACCCGGTCAGATCGGCGTTTCAGGCAGGGAGTGAGCGGTCTTTCGAGGGAGGAACACCTGGAAAGGATCAAGATGCGCGATTCTATCGATAAAAATAAGCCTGTGGGAAGCTTGACGATCCATAAAGATGCTTTTTATTTGGATACATCGGACTTGACCATAGATGAAGTTTGTGAGAAAGTGTCACAGAAAATTCGCGAAGCAAACAATTACAATACAGGGAGTTACTGATTGGTGATGTCTGACAACGGAACTACGCCTATTGACGACTTAAATCAGGAGTTGTTACAGGAAAAATACCTGAAAAACCTGGAACAGTTTGAGGAAGGTCAGCTCATTGAAGGAACAGTAATAGAAGTCAATAAAGAAAACGTATTTATCGATGTGGGGTATAAATCTGAGGGAAAAATCCCTATCGAAAAGTTCAAGGATATTCCCGGGATCGGAGATACAATCTACGTAGTACTCGTCAGTAAAGAGGGTAGGGAAGGGCAGGTTATCGTTTCCAAAGAGAAAGCAGACCTGCAGCTCTTCTGGAAAGAACTCCGTAACGCCTTTGCGGATAAAACATCCGTTTCCGGCACCTTTTCAAAAGTCGTGAAAGGCGGTTTTGAAGTCGATCTAGGTCACGACGTATCTGGATTCAACCCAATTTCAAAAGCCGATGTCATACGTGTCCACAACCCGGAAGAGCTGATCGGTCTGGACTCACAATTTATCGTCGAACGCCTTTACCGGGACAACAGAATCGGAATCATCCTCTCCAGGCGAGGCTGGCTCGAAAGAGAAATCCAGAAGAACCGGGAAGATTTTTTCAGGAACACAAGTGAAGGTGACGAAGTCGAAGGTACCGTGAAAAGTTTCACCTCTTTCGGTGCTTTTATCGATCTCGGCGGGTTTGACTGACTGCTTCATATCAATGATATGAGCTGGGGTCATGCGACGCGTCCGAAGGATTTCGTGAAAAAAGGTGACGTTATCAAGCTAAAGGTAATCAAACTCGATTCAGAGGAAAAAAAGATAAATCTTTCGCTTAAACATTTTACTCCGGATCCCTGGACCCAGTTTGAGGATCATTATACTATTGGGGATGTTGTTAAGGGTAAAGTCACCAAATTGACAGACTTCGGGGGGTTCATTGAACTTGAGGACGGCATTGAGGGACTTGTCCACGTATCGGAATTTTCCTGGGTTAAAAGGATAAAACATCCGAAAGAGATTTTAAAACCCGGAGATGAAGTTGACGTAAAGATTCTGTCTTACGATATCGCTAAAGAGCGTGTATCTCTCGGATTGAAGCAGGTATACGAAAATCCTTGGGATACCCTTAAAGAGCGCTTTCCAATAGGAAAACGGGTTAAGCGGAACATCATCAAGCTCACAAATACCGGCGCTTTCATCGAACTCGAAGAAGGTATTGACGGTTTTATCCATGTGGATGATCTTTCATGGACGAAACGGTACAAAAACCCCTCTGCGGTGCTTAAGGAAGGGGAAGAAATCGAAGCGGTTGTTATCGAGATTGATCAAGAGGAAAAGAGGATCCGTTTAGGTATCAAACAGCTGGAAAACGATCCCTGGCAGCAGCTGTCCAGTGCATTTCATAAGGGAAGCGTCATAGAAGGCGAGATTGTTTCTAAAACTGATTTCGGACTTTTCGTAAAAGTTCAGGGTGGAATAGAAGGACTTATTCACAGGAACAATATCACTCTGGAACATGTGGACGAGCACCAGGATGTTCTTGAAAAATACGGTATTGGAGACAAGGTGAAAGCTGCTGTTTTGGAAATACATACGGACAAGCATAAACTTTCTCTTTCGATCAAGGAATATCAGAAAAAATTACAGAAAGAAGAGCTGTCAAAATATATTCATGATGAAGAGGAGACCAGCTCGTTCACTATCGGTGATCTTCTTAAGGATAAAGAAAACATCGAAGAATAACAAAGAAGGCTCTGGTCCTCAATCACTATGCTGAAACCGGGAAACAACGCCACCAGGCTCGATACTCTCATCGAAATAAATACTCTGATTAATTCCCACTATACCGATGTAAAGATCCTCCTGACCCGTATTCTGGAAAGTGCAACCCGCCTGACCGAAGGTGAGGCATCTTCTCTCCTCCTTCTTAACCCGGAGAACCAGAAGCTCTATTTCGAAATTGCCTTGGGGGCAAAAGGCCCGGATGTGAAAAAATTTTCATTGAAAAAAGGGGAGGGTATCGCCGGATGGGTTGCTGAACATAACACGTCCCTTATTGTGAATGATGTTGATGAAGACCCCAGGTTTTTCTCAGATATCAGTAAAACGATCGGGTTTGCAACAACTTCAATACTTGCGGTACCTATGAGAATGAAAGACATCTGTGTCGGTGTTATCGAGATTATCAATAAAAAACACAGTAAACACTTCAGCAGTGATGACCTTAAGTGGTTGGAGATATTTGCAACCCAGTCTGCCATTGCTATCCAAAACGCCAGGTCCTATCAAAAGGTGAAAGATGAACTCTACCTTCTACAAGACCAGATAAAAACTGACGAAGGGTTCCATACATTTATAGCTAAAAGCGATCTCATTCTGGAAAAACTGGCTATTACCGAACGGGTCGCAGCAGCAAATTCGTCGGTACTGATCCTCGGAGAAAGCGGCGTCGGAAAGGAGTTGTTCGCTGAACAGATCCATCTGAAAAGCCCGAGGAGTGGAAAACCTCTGATTCGGGTTAACTGTGCGGCTTTGCCGGAGCATCTCCTGGAAAGTGAACTTTTCGGTCATGTGAAAGGTGCATTTACCGATGCCGTGGCCAACAGGAGAGGCAGGTTTGAAATTGCCGATGAGGGAACGATCTTTCTGGATGAGATCGGGGATATGCCTCTCAATCTCCAAGCCAAACTGCTCCGGGTTATTCAGGAAAAGGTGTTCGAAAAGGTCGGATCCAGTGAACCCCAGAGGGTGGATGTACGTATTATCGCTGCAACCAACAAAGACTTAGAAAAAGCTGTTCAGGAAGGAAAATTCCGAAGAGATCTTTATTACCGTCTCAATGTTCTTCCCCTTTATATTCCACCTCTCCGTGAACGTACTGAGGATATCATGGAGTTGGCAGATTTTTTTCTTAAAAAATTCAAGCGGGAGACTAAAAAAGGGGTCCAGGGGTTCAGTGATGAATCGATCAACGCTCTTTTAAGCTATCACTGGCCCGGAAATGTGCGGGAATTGGAAAATGTTGTGGAACGGTCAGTTGTTATCTGCAGTGATACGTATATACGGCCGGAGCACCTTATTTTAAGGTATTCAGAGAACACCAAGCTGGATGTATATCGTGAAAAAACACTGAAGGATGCTGTAAATTTATTCAAGAAGATGTATATTACCAAAATGTTAAGGGAGCACGGCTGGAAGCAGAATAAAACTGCAGAAATTCTCGATATTCAAAGGACATACTTGTCCAGGCTGGTTAAAGAGCTTAACATTTCAAAGTAAGGGGAGCGTTGATGCTGAAAAAAGAATTAACAACGAAACAAAAATTTTTAAAACAATTTTCCGAATTTCTCCAGACTAATAAAACAGTTGCGATAATATTTCTTTCTGCAGTCATTGCATTTATCATTATTTTTGCGGTTATATCTGAGATAAATAAAAGCATAGAAGAAAAATCGACCGGTATGGCGGAACTGATTCAGGAAGATTTCGATTCCTGGACTAAAGAAGGGGATGAGGAAATGAAGAGTTCCCTTGAAAGTTCAATTCTTGAGCAGGTTGAGGCAGTCCTTGAAAAGTATCCGAAAACGTATGGCGGACAGAGAGTCCTCTTTATCCGGGGGAACCTCTATTTCAACAAGGAAGAGTGGGATTCTGCTCATGATGATTATCTCCTTTTAGCAGAGAGATTCCCTAAAAGCTATCTGGCTGTGGTTGCGCTTATCAACGGCGCAGTATCCATGGAAGAATCCGGCCGGCCGGAAAAAGCTCTGGAAATATACCATTCAATTCTTACAACGTATCGGGAAGAGACACCTGAAATACCAAGGGTCCTTTTTGCCGCCGGCAGAATCCAGGAATTACTGGGAGAAGAGGACAGTGCCTTGGATACATACAACGATCTCCTGGATAATTTTTCTTCCAGCAGTTGGACAAATTTAGTCAGAAACCGTATAATCTATCTGGAATAACGTATATATAGTAGAAAGGTCAGGGCTTCGCACTATGGCAAAAGAAAAAAAACGGTTAAAAATTTTCGAAACGAAGTATTTCGGTCTAATCATCGGTCTGGTTCTCGTTTTACTTCTCTTCTGGCTGAAAGAAGGTGTACACCTCCCTCTGCTGGAAAACCTCGAGCTTAAAATGGTGGATATCCATTTCAACTTCAAAAATATCGTTCTTAAGAAGAACATCCAGGAAGGAGTTACCCTGGAAACGCGGAATCCGAATATTTCACCGGATCTGCTTATAGTCGGAATCGACTTCAAGACCCTGACAACCTTTGGAAACTGGCCGTTTCCCAGGTATACCCATGCCAACCTGATTGACAATTTTGCACGTATACAGAACCAGGAAGAAAGGGAGCGTGCCCTTTTCCTGGATATCTTTTTTATCGAACCCGGCGATAGTGGTGTTGACGATGCACTTCTTATAGAAAGTATTCAGCAGAATGGCAGAGTGTTCCTGGAAACAGTTCTCGATGAAACTCCTCCGCCCTCCGTAAGCCGGGAAGAATTCTTCCGGCGCCAGGAAATCCTGTATGAAGGGTGGGGTGAGATCAGGAATATTAAGGGAGACTGGGAGCACATGGAAGCTTTTTACGGTCTTCAGCCCCCGTTGCAGCCTTATGCCAGGGCTACACATGGATACGGCCACGCCAATTTCGACTCCGATGCAGACAAGGTTTACCGGAGACAGGGACTTGTTTCAAAATCCTCAAAATTGATTGATACGATTATTCTTCGGAATCTGACTCCTGACACACCGATAAACCGGGAAAATTTTGAACGGTTATCCTGGGAAGATAAAGACGGCATAGTGCATGCTGTACCGTACCCCCTTACCGAAAAGGTAATCAGGGACCTTAAAGAAGCGATGCAGGATAACGCGCCGATGAAAAACGTAGACACCGATGATGACGGGGAACCTGACGACTCATACTTCGTGATTCGCAAGTACCGCGACCATTTTGTTCCGGCAATAACTATTTCGCTTGCACTGCAGTACTTCAACAAGCGTGTAGACGATCTTGAAGTAGTTCTCGGTGATTACATCCTTATACCGTCTCCACAGTATTTCAATACAGAAACGAACTCCTGGGGACCTTATCAGAGGGAAGTTAAGCAGGCAAAGTTCGACGAAGAGGGAAATATGATCGAACCTCCGGAATGGGAGGTTGTCGAAGAAATCCGTATCCCCATCGATGAACAGGGAAAAATGCTCATCAATTTCATGGGTCCTCCTTCCTTTGCAGCAGCCGGTGAGCGGCAGACATTCCCTATAAGGTCTTATTCCGGATATGCTTCACGTCCGACAGGGGCGGATCCTAAAACATGGCCAAGAACAAAGGCAGTGGGAAACAAGATACTGATGGTTGTACCCTTTGCCAGAGGTATGGCGGCAGACCAGAAAACAACACCTTACGGACTGATGTACGGTGTGGAAATACATACCAACTCCCTGAATACGATTATCATGAATAACTTTCTCAAGAGTGTTCCGTTATGGCTCGATTTTCTAATACTGTTTATGTTGATCATGATTACTGCGTTTATGAGTGCCCGGTTATCTACCGTGCTTTCCCTTATTCTTGCACTGGTACTCATTGTAGTGTTTTTCATCGGCGTGAGTTTTGTCTTCGACGATCAGGCGTATATTGTCAATTTCTCTACCACGGCCATCGGAATATTCTTCGCGTTCATCACCATAGTCGTTTACAGAATTATGACTGAAGAGAGGGACAAAGCACGAATCAGGAGCATGTTCGGTAAGTATGTCTCTCCTAAGGTCGTAGACCAGATCCTCGAGAACCCCCCGGAACTGGGAGGTGTTGATAAGGACCTGACAGTGTGTTTCTCTGATATACGCGGTTTTACAACATTATCTGAAAGCATGACTCCCCAGGAGCTGGTTAACCACCTCAACCTGTATTTAACTGCAATGACGGATATTATTCTCGATTTTTCAGGAACCCTGGATAAATATGTAGGTGATGAAATTATGTGGTTTTTCGGGGCGCCGATTCCCCAGGACGACCATGCTCTTATCGCGTGTAAATGCGCGTTAAACCAGATGAAAGCTCTGAACAAACTGAATTCAGAGTGGCCACCTGAAAAAAGGATTAACATAGGTATAGGATTAAACACGGGTATCATGACTGTTGGTAATATGGGATCTCTCGGGAGGATGAACTACACCCTTATGGGAGATAACGTCAACTTAGGTGCAAGACTTGAAGGCACGAACAAGCAGTACCTGACCAATATTATTATCAGTGAGTTTACCTTCGGTATGGTGAAAGACAGAATTATTGCCCGTGAACTGGACAATATACGGGTAAAAGGAAAGAATAAACCAGTACTTATATATGAACTCATTGACTGTATCGACGGTTTCGATCCTCCTGCAAAAGAGGATAACGGTAAGAAGACGTCCTGATAAGGACAAGAGCTCTTTCATTTTGAAGAGTGTCATTGCTGTCGCATGTAGTGCATTATTACTCAGCTGTGGGATCGATTCTTATCCGTATCTCTCTCCTCCTGAAAGCAGTTCCATAAGGGAGCCGTTAACAGGGGAGACCAGCTTCATTTTCAGCAACAACACTGAAAACAACGCTAATTACTTTGAAGGTTTTGAGCTTTACTATAAGTTCTATTCAACCGATCCCGGTGATACTCAGTTTTCCACGGATCAGTCATCTGTCGAGATAACTTCTACCAGAGAAAAATTAGAGACTGTTGGGTATAAACGGTTGTACGAATACCCGTTAAACCTGGAGAAACCTCTTATTCCTATAGGAACAGAAGATAAGAACAGTGAATTTCAGATCACCGTTGATTTTTCAGGACTTGACGAAACCAAACCGTATCCGGAGGTTCTCTATTTATCGAATTCTCTCCAGATATCCAGGTATGTCCAGGTAATTGGCGCTGATTCTTTTTACCTGGTGAGCTTCCGACCTGATGATTTTTCTCAAGTATACACAGATATCAGTTCTTCCAGTTATTCAGTAGACTATCCTTTTGTGTACCTTTCCCTGTATGTTCTTACGTACGGCACGTATGATATCATTTATGATTTGTACAGCATTCCGGCTTACCTTGGCCGTATACTGGTAAAGACAAATCTTTGACAGGAGTGTGTATAATAAGTGTTTAACTATTATTTTAACATCGGGCTGATATACTTCATCGTCGGTTTCTCTGTGGCTCTCTTCTTTAACTTTATCCTGAAAAAACCGATCTTAGGACGGTTCTGGGGGACCCTTATCGTTGCCCTTGTAGGTTCGTTTCTTGGAGGCATAATAGAATTCTTCTTTGCAGATATTATCGAATATCTAACAAACATCAATAATTCGGTAAATATATTCCCACCGATTCTTTCATCATTTATAATCATTTGGCTGTTTTCGCTGGTAAGCAGCAACAAATAGTAGTGTTCATATTTATCTGCCCGCGCAGTACAGCTATGCACGTATTTCAAAATCTGTTCGTGCAGAATATTATTAACTTCCGATAATGGATATTCTGTCTACCTATATATGCTCGTGACCTTTCATAGTTGAATCACGTTTCCGAATGTGGTACGTTGCCATATGGAAGATACTCTTACATCTTTTAAACAACTAGTTGAACTTATTAAGACACTGAGGGGTCCTGACGGGTGTCCCTGGGACAGGGAGCAGACACCTGATTCCCTTAAGGCGCACCTACTGGAAGAAGCCTATGAATGCGTCGATGCAATCGTTTCAGGCAGTGAAGAGGATATATGTGAGGAACTAGGTGATATGTACCTCTTGACCACCATGCTGAGTCATATGAAGGAACAGGAAGGTACCTTTACCATGAGTGATGTATTTACGGGTATCAATGATAAGCTGGTACTGAGACATCCTCATGTGTTCGGTCAATCTGAAGCTGAAACATCTGAAGAAGTAATTATGCAGTGGAATAAAATAAAGAAACAGGAAAAAAGCTGCATACCTGAAACATCGATCATGGATAAGGTGTCCCGTACCCTACCCCCCCTGGAACGCGCTTTTCTTATCCAAAAAAAGGCAGCCAGAGTCGGTTTCGACTGGAAAAAACACGAAGATGTTCTTGCCAAGATTCACGAGGAACTAGATGAGCTCACCGAAGCACTTCACACAAACCATTGCGGCAATATAGAAGAAGAAGTAGGGGACCTGCTTTTTTCCGTAGTTAATATCGCCCGATATCTCGATGTCGACCCTATGATTGCTCTCCATAGCACCAACCAGAAGTTTCTAAAACGGTTTTATGCGATCGAACAGGAAGCACGAAAAACGAACAGGTCTATCGAGAAGTTGGACCTGGAGGAAATGGACATGATATGGGAGAAGAGTAAGAAACAGCGGAAAGCCTAACCGAAATATGAACGTCTATGATCGTTATCTTTTGAGAATATCCTGGTTCGTACCACGTGGGTACCACACTCTGCAAAATTTTGATCCAACACGTTTGACAGGAAGTATTTAATGGACACATCCTTGGAATTTGCATTTTTAATTTCCAGGGTTAACGCGTTGTCACTTTTCTTCGTCATATAAAACTGCGATAAAGCATTATCGGTTCTTCGAAATTCATCGATTAGGTCCTTCCAGTCCGGTTGAAACGGATAAACTTTATATTCTGCACCCCAGAAGAGGGACATCAGTGAATATTTCTTTTTTTGAGGATCCTGTTGTACTATTCTTATCCGCGTAATCTTAAGCCCTTCGGGTAATACAATACTAAGATTGTGAAGAAACTTCCTTTCAATAATCTCCGGTTTACTTCCCTCTCCGGGAAAAATATCTATCCTGGCGATTTCTTCATCTGCTGCGATACCCAGGGGCAGAGGACTCGCAAATTCCAGCTTCGGCTTAGGATTATACCCTTCTGTAAAACGGACTGATATACCAGCCCGCTGGAAACTCCGTTCAAAGGTTCTCATCATATCAAGGTGAGACATGAACCTTGCTTTCCCTTTTTTAAAAAAAGAGAATAGGACAGATACAGGTGTTCCCCCTATCCGGGATTGAACCGTTACAGAGCATGCGCTATCCTTATATTCCGCCTTCCGGGGTTCAGCACCTGCTCTGCAGACACCGCAGTTATGGGCACATTCTTCGCTGCAGGGGTCCGTGGTCTCTCCCTGCGTGGTTTTCTTTCGCTCTTTTAACAGAAACCCTTTGGAAATGCCAAAATCAACACCGTCCCATGGCAGCCATTCATCCTCGCCCCGGGCCCTGCAGGTCTCTTCTTCCACCTGCCATGGAGCCTCCCGGATAATGGATCTCCAGAGGTCCCTGTCCAGGTAGTCATCCCATGCATCCAGTCTTGCACCCTTAAGAAATGCACTATATACCAGCTCCCCTGCCCGATCATCCCCGCGACTTACGATCCCTTCCAATATACTCGTAAACGGTGACTGAAAGCTTACTTTAACGTATTTTTTCCTGAGGGTTTTCTTGATAGTGATAAGGGTGTTAAATGCCCTTTCTTCTTCAAGCTGCCGTTCCCACTGGAATGGAGTATGCGGTTTCGGTACAAAAGTGCCTATATTTACATTCAGGTCGATCTTCACGGCTTCATGGATATCGGAGAGATACTCGATTATTGCATCACCTTCAGAGCTGTCCTCCGGAAGGGGGAGACCAATCATGAAATAAAATTTAGCAAGCCTCCAGCCGTTTTCCTTAGCCTCTTTGAGTATTGAGATAATACGATCCTTAGAAACATGTTTGTTCATCCTCTTCTGCCACTCTTCCAGGGGGGTTTCGACGGCGAAGGTCAGGCCGCTCTTTCGAACTGCAGATAGTTCTTTAAGGAGATCGAAAATGAATGAATCGACCTTGAGAGAAGGAAGAGAAAAGGATACCCGTTTATTCTTCCACAGGTTGTTTATTTCCTGAAACAATTGATATATGCAGCTGTAGTCACCGGAAGAGAGGGAAGAAAGGGTCACCTCCCGGTACCCGGTTGATTTCAGGAGTATTTCTATTTCATTCAGTATTACTGCAACATCCTTTTCACGAAACGGTTTATATAGAGAACCGGCATTACAGAACCTGCAGCCGTTGGGACAACCTCTCATTATTTCAACCACAGCCTGGTCCTGTACTATCCGTATGTTCGGTACCACAGGAGATACGAAGGCAGAAGACTCTGTTCCAAACCCGGGCCAGACATTGCGCTGTGTCTGTACCAGTTTATCCCGGGTCCACACACAGTCGACCTCCATAAGGATAGCAAGAAGGTCCATTCTGGAACCTCCCTGTTTCTTTGCATCTTTCAGCGACTCAAGGACATCCTCCAGCATTCCTTCAGCGTCACCGATCCACACTGCATCGATAAACGAACCGACAGGCACAGGATTGATGAGTGCCGGGCCTCCTGCGATCACCAGAGGATCGTTACCGTTGCGGTCGTCTCTTCTACATGGTATACCCCCAAGGTCGAGAATGTTAAAAAGATTAGTCAATGTCAGTTCATAACCGACAGAAAATGCAATAATATCAAGTTCGTGCAGGGGATATCCTGATTCCAGTGTGTAGAGCGGAACAGATCGTCTTCGCAGTATATCTTCAAAGTCAGGAGCCGGGGAAAATACCCGTTCACATACAATACCGTCGATTGAATTGATTAAACCGTAAAGCACCTTAACTGCTTGATTCGACATGCCGATTTCATAGAGATCAGGATATGATAAACCCACAGTAAGATCCGCCTGGATTCCCGGTGTTACCGAACCGTATTCCCCGCCTACATATCTGCCTGGTTTTTCTATAGTCAGAAGTATCGATGATAGGTCTTTTTCGGGCTGTATTCGAATCATATCAGAATCTCTGTATATTCCTGTTTATGCTCATCAAAAGACCAACTGCGATAAGTACTGTCCAGAGAGAGGAACCGCCGTAAGACAGGAAGAAAAGGGGAATTCCCGTTATAGGCATGATACCCATTGCCATCCCGATATTTACCATAAAGTGTAAAAAGATCATACCCATGATCCCGGCTCCTAGGTATACAGCAAATAGATCCTTTGACTGAATGATAATCATAAGGGTACGAATAAGAACTATCAGGAAAAGAGAAAAAACAAGAAGCCCCCCCAGGAATCCCCACACCTCTGAGACAATCGAAAATATGAAATCCGTGCTTTGTTGAGGGAGATAGCGGTAATGGCTCTGGGTGCCCTTCAGGAACCCTTTTCCCAGGATCCCGCCGGAACCAACAGCGGTAATAGACTGGATGATGTTCCATCCGGCTCCCTGGGGATCTATGCCCGGATTCAGAAAAACGATAAGCCTCATGATCTGGTATTCTTTTAACACCAATCTCGTTGCAGCTGAACCGAGGAGCGAACAAAGAAAAATTACCGTTCCATACAGGATCCAGTAAAAGTATTTCTTTTTCAGTACGGCAAGCCCAAAGACGGAAAGAGCACTGATAAGGGCGAGGGAAAGGACTGAATAGCGTATGAATACACTTTTTTCAAGTATCATGATCAGAGGAATCCTCTTTTCACTGATGTGTTCCTGCCAGATAGGCAGAACCGTAAAAAGAACCATGAGTATAAGGGACAGGAGAAGGAAGAGAAGATACCTTTTCCTTGTTCCTCCGATGAAACTCATAGTGATGAAGAGCGGTATAAAAACAATGGCAGTACCCATGTCGGGCTGTAGAAGAATAAGAATAAACGGTACGAGTACAATTCCCAGGCCCAGGAAAAACTGGACCAGTTCGTTCTTCCTTTTCCTGCTGTTTTTAAGAAAAACAGCGTAAAAGAGAATAAATGCTATTTTAGTAAACTCTGAAGGCTGTATGCCTACACCTGCAGGCCCCAGCCAGGAACGTGACCCGTTGACAACCCTGCCGAATAAAAGGGTAATGATCAGAAGAACGATGAAAATCAGGTAAATATAGGGAGCAACAATCTCCAGCCTGGAATAATCAAAATAGTAGATGAGAAGCATAAACGCAATACCTGCCGCCGCCCAAATAATCTGTTTGATATATTCATTTGAGAACACTATGCCCGTAGAAGAGACACTGCTGGAATAAATAAAGAGAATCCCGACAACCATGAGGACAATACTGGAAATAAACAGCAGGGGATCGAACCCTGAAAACAAACGTGCCCGCAACGATGGCTCCTAATTCGATAGATACCAGAGATTGAGATCTTCAACAGCTTCTTCGTAGGTTTGATCCGAAAAAATTCCATGGAGAATGATATTTGCAGCTTTCGGAGCCCACCATTCCCACTTATTTGTCGCTTCCACCATGACCACCACGACAACCCGGTCCTCAGGATCAAGACTCTTGTAGGGAGCATACGCAGCGAACCAGGAATGCCACCTGTCGGAAAGACCAACCTCTCCGGTCCCTGTTTTTCCGGCGACTTCGACTGCATCTGTCGTTATAACAACCTTCGCAGTGCCGTCTACAATTACTTTTCTCATGGCATATTGCACTTTCTTGAAGGTGTCTTTACGGATAGATGAAGTAAAGACAGGATCCGGATCGAACCGTTCGATTGTTTTTCCGGATATCGGGTCACGGATTTCTTTGACCAGGTGAGGCTTATATATCGTCCCTTCGTTGATAACCATGCTGACCATATTCGCAATCTGAATGGGAGTAACAATGAGATACCCTTGTCCAATGGATGTATTCATTGTATCTCCGCCGCGCCAGCCGGCATTGTACACCGATTCTTTCCATTGAGGAGTCGGAACGAGCCCTGAAGTTTCACCCGGCAGGTCTATACCGGAAATCTGTCCAAATCCAAATCTTTTTGCATAATCTGCAATCACGTCAATACCCAGATAATCCCGTCCCACAGTAAAAAAATATATATCGCAGGACTCTGCAAATGCCCCGTAGAGTGCCAGGGGACCATGGCCGGTTTTCTTCCAGCAGTTGAATATCCGGCCTCCATATAACATCTTGCCCTCACAGGTTATCTGTTTATCAGGAGGAAAGGTCTCTTCTTCCAGAAGTGCTGTCATTATAAGTATCTTGAAAACGGAAGCCGGTGGATAGCTTGACTGGATTGTACGGTTGAGAAAAGGAAACCCGGGATCCAGAGCCAGCCGGGTATATTCCTCCCCTGCCCTGTCACCGTAAAACACATTGGGATCGTACCAAGGGTAAGAGACTAAAGCGAGTACTTCTCCGGTGGCAGGTTTAAGAACGATGACGGAACCCATTAGTTTCCCTAGTGCTTTTTCGCTCAGTTTCTGAATACCCCTGTCAACCGTAAGAACGAGGTTTTTCCCCAGTTCCGGAGGTATTTCCCTCTGCTCTTCTTCCTCGATCCTCCTTCCGCTGACATCGACCTTTCTGAATCTTTTGCCATCCTTCCCTCGAAGAATTGCGTCGTACTCTTTTTCGATTCCGTCCTTGCCAAGGACCGTTTGAAGGTTATATCCTTGATTGTAGAGTACCTGCAGTTCTTCCCTGTTTATATCTCCTACATACCCGATAATATGAGATATTGATCCTGACTCCAGGTAACTGCGAATCGGTTTGTTAGGCCATGTAACACCTGGGAAATTTTCTATTCGTTCAGCTATATAGGCAATTTTCTCGAAACTCACCCCGCTGCTTACCTCAATAGGCTGGTAAAGATGATAGTATGCCTCCGGAAGTTCATCATGTAGTTCTTCTGTGGAAACTTCAAGCACGTCCGAGAGCCTCTCGATAACCGCATCGAGTTCTTTTTTATCCAGTTCTCCCGGGATGATGTCTATTGCAAATGAGTCGATATTCAGTACCAGAGGAACATCATAATTCCGATCGTATATTTCCCCCCGCTGGGCGTGTATAGGAAGCTCCCTTCGCGCAATCGCTTCCGCCCTTGCCCTGTAGATACTGCCGTTGATAATCTGCAGTGAAAAAAGATAGGCGGTGTATACACCGAAAGAAAGTACCATAACGATCCCCAAAAAAAGAATGCGGGACCTGATAAGAGTTTGAGCTTTATTCTCTCCGGAGGGTAACGGCATCAGAACCGCTCCTGATGGGGCCGATAAATTTTAAATATTTTCAGTATACTGAACACAAAAGGGGCGAGTAAGCAGTTAAATCCTGCCTCGATCCACATACGTGACCCGACAGTGAGGGGAATCATTTCAGGTCCAGCAAAAAGTGCAACAAGAATAAGTGATAATAGTATTTTCGCGACCGATGCAATACCTACGAGGATAATAGGCATGAAAAGAGGGTCCACAAAAATTTTCCCCCGCGTTATTCCGTACAGGAAACCTAGTATAGTTTTAATGAGTGCATTGAATCCCAGAGGTGAAAGACTTAAAAAATCTTCTATGATGCCCGATCCGAAACCAAGGAGTTGACCCTTCATCCGCCCTTCCAGGTTGGCGAAAAAGACAAGAAGGACAAGGGCTACATCAGGCCTGGCCCCGGCAATGGAAATATGTTTCAGTAAGGATGTCTGTAAAAACACCATGGATCCTATAAGGATAGTGGAGCCCCAGTTTTTCATGAAATTCATTGCGCGTTACCTAACACAAACACGAATTCAAGTCTCGAAAAATCGATTACAGGTTCAAGATCGAGATTCAGGGAAGGTTCGTATTCTTTTGCATGTATTGCACGTACACGTCCGATATAAATTCCCTTTGGATAGAGAGACTGCATCCCCGAGGTAATAACGAGATCGCCGTATTTAATTTCATTCCTGGCATGTTTTTTTACATACTGCATAATGAGGAAATCCTGTTCCAAACCCAACCCATAAACAAGTCCGTCGAACCTTGAATCCTGCAGTCGTGCTGCGACGAAGCAGGAACGATCGAATACAGGTTTTATCTTCGACGATACAGGACCTACCTCCACAACCTTACCGATTAGTCCATGAAAACCGTCCTGGTATGCAATAACCGGCATATCGACCTTAATTCCATGGATACTCCCTTTATCGATGATGATCGCTGAGAAAAGGTTCCCAGGATCTTTCGCGGTTATCTCGGCTGGAATTTTTTCAAACTGTAGTTTATCAGCGAAATCGAGTTGATTCCGTAGTGCCGTATTTTCCTGTTTCAATTCCACCAGGTCACGCTCAATAACACGGTATCTATCCATTTCTTTCTGCAGACCAGTATATTCCTGTTTTAGTTTCTTCAATTCACCGATAGAATTAACCGTACGAGCGAAAAAACGCCCCGTGTCGGTAAACCCGCGCTGAATAACGGATAAAAAAGAGAATCCGAGTTGTTTCGGGTTTATTCGAATGGTATTACTACCGGCAATAAGAAAGACGAGTGAAGTTATCGTGAGGACAACAAATAACGATGCTCCTTTATTTCTTGAGGCAATCTTGGAAATCTTTAACATATGCATTAAATTGAAGTTACAGGCTGTTCAGATTGTTATAGATCGTACGTGAATAGTTTCCTCCCTGTTTTGAATACTCAAAGTACATTCCTGCACCTTTAGCAACACATAATAAGGCGTCCTCTGCCAGGATGACAGGAACACCGGTTTCTTTAGAAATGAGCCTGGGAAGACCCTTGAGGAGCGACCCCCCCCCGGTCATCACGATACCGCGCTCGACGATGTCTGCTGCTAATTCCGGAGGTGTCTGGCCAAGAGTTTTCTTTATCTCTTCTATAACCGCGTTGATAGGCTCCTGAAGGGCCTCACGTACCTCAACGGAATCGATTTCCAGTCTTCTCGGAAGGCCTGTTATCGCATCAGTACCTTTTATTTCCATTTTTTCGATTTTTTTATCCGGGTACGCATTGCCGATTGTCATCTTTAAATTTTCAGAAGTCTGTTCACCAATGATCAAATTGTGCACGTTCCGTACATGCTTGATGATAGCTTCGTCGAATTCATCACCCCCGAGACGAATCGCGTTGGTAACCACCATGCCTCCAAGAGAAATAACTGAAATTTCCGTGGTTCCGCCGCCTATATCACAGACCATGTGACCCGCTGGTTCGAAAATCGGCATCTCTGCTCCAATTGCTGCAGCAAGAGATTCTTCTATCACCTTCACTTCCCGGGCCCCGGCCTTATACGCGCTTTCCTCCACCGCTCTTCTTTCCACTTCAGTAATGCATGTGGGTACACCGATAACCATTCTCGGTTTGACAAACCATCTTTTAGGAAGCACTTTGGAAATGAAGTAGCGTATCATTTTTTCCGTGGTTTCCAGATCCGCTATTACCCCATCTCTTAAAGGACGGATAGCAATAATATCTCCAGGGGTTTTCCAGAGCATCCTCTTAGCCTCTGATCCCACTGCCATCACTTTTTTCGTTCCTCTTTCGACAGCAACTACGGAGGGTTCGCATATAACAATTCCTTTTCCCCTGACATATATCAACGTGTTGCATGTTCCCAGATCAATTCCTATGTCGGATGAAAAAGCGTCAGCAAATTTACCCATTCTTACCTCCAATCATCAGTTGTAGAGCTTCAGGCGTGCTCCGTAGTGCGAAGGGTCAATTCTTAATGAGAGTCTCCATTCTGCTCTCGCTTTTACCCTGTCGCCCATTGTATCATAGATTACTCCAAGATAATAATGAGCATCTGCAGAATTATCGTTATTTTCCAAGATTTTTCTATACTGGTCTTCCGCTTTAAGGAATTCATTTCGTTCCAGATAAATCTTACCCAGAAGAAACCTGCTTTTTTCCTCCAGGTTATTATCTTTGGTTCGATTTACCGTTCTGATCAGGTACTCTTCAGCAAGATCTATCTGGCCTGTTTCAAAATACGTCTGTGCCAGAGTCAAAAAAAGAAGATCCGAGGGATGTATCTCAACAGCTTTATTAAAATAATCGATACTTTTTTCGTAACGTTCAAGTTCGGAGTAGGCAAGACCGAGATATTCATATGTGTCTTCCCCGGAATATCCAAGGGCAAGTGATTGTTCCAGGTAAGAAATACTGGTATCAACATAAAACCGTCCCTTGTGATAGTAGCTCTTTCCCAGGACGTATTTGATTCCCCCGGCAAAGGGCTTATTTTCAAGGATATCCGCTTTCCTTAAACAGATAACAGCCCTATCAATATACTGTATCTTGTCCTCAAGCGAATACTTTCCAACTCCCTCGTAAAAGTTTGCAAAACCGCAAAACACAAGAGCGTAAGGATCCATAGGATTTTTTTCCAAGAGTTCCGACGAGAATTTAATCAGATCGGTGTACTGCTGTTCTTCCCACAAGGAAATCATTTTCTCCCTGGGGTTAATGTCTTTTCGTACAATAACCGTATCTGTACCGTTCTGCCTGAGGAAGAAGAATAACATGATTCCCCCTCCCACAATAATTGCAAGGATATAAAGAATAAGAGGGGTTCTGTTTTTTTTCCTCTTCTGTGTAGCGAAAGTGTACCTGTTTTCAGGATATTGCATATACTCCCACGACCAACAATTCGTTTAAAAAACCAGGCAAGTCGGTAAGCCGGATTCTGTATATCAACAGGCAATGCACCAGGGCATTGCCTGTGACAGGTTATCATCTATCTAGACAGATTGTCTCCAACCTGCTCGTGCAGCCGACCCGCAGACATTCGGCGAGCAACCTGTCTGCTGCTTGGCTTTGCTTCAGATGAGGTTTACCGTGCCCTTCCTGTTGCCAGAAAAGCGGTGGGCTCTTACCCCGCCATTTCACCCTTACCCGACACTTTTTTGTACACAAAAAAGGTTAGGCGGTATATTTTCTGTGGCACTATCTGTTCCGACCATTGGCATTGCAAGTGATCGGACCCGGGTATTACCCGGCACCCTGCTCTACGAAGCCCGGACTTTCCTCTGATCCCTTAAAAGAACCAGCGATAACCTGACCCGCCTGGTCTAATATGTCTTTAATGTAATAATTACTCTAAATTCTAATTGAGATCAAGATCCTCAAGATCTGCCAGACTTCCTTCATCTTCTTCATTGATAAATACAGCTTCCTGATCAGTTTCCTGATGGAAGAGAATCCTGCTGCAGTAGGGGCAAAACCGAATATTCTCTCCAACCCGCACATCATTTACGAACTGTGCCGGAAGCATCATGTGGCATCCGGTACAAACTTCACCTTTGATAGGGACTATTCCAAGACCCGCCTTACTTTTAATGATACGTTCGAATTTAAATACGATCTCCTCATCCAGATCGGGTATTATCTGCTGTTCTTCCTTACTCAGTTCCTTTAGGAGTTTCTCCCTGCTTTTACTCTCTTTTTCAATTTTCTGCTGTTCAGATTTCAATTCTTCTTCCTGTTGGTTGATCATGCTTTCTTCACGTTCCAACGCATGGGCAAGTTCTTCACTCGTTTTTTCTTCTTTTAATATATCCTTCCGAAACTGCTGTTCCTTTTCTATGGCATCTTTAATTTCTTTGTCCAGTGCTTCATATTCCCGCTGTGTTTTAATCAGGTCCATCTGTTTCTCGTAGGTTTCACGCTCATTTTCCGCATCGATGAGTTTCTGTCTCAGCATTTTTATCTTTTCTTTAATTTCGTCTATCCTCTTATTCTTCTCGATATAAGACTTTTTCAGTCTGTTCATCAGTTCGTTTTTCGTAGTGAGCGCTTTCGGTATCTCCAGAAATTCCCGTTCAATTTCAAACTTCTTGGACAGGACTTCCTGTAATGATCGTAACTTGTCAAAAACTTCCTGCATCATATGCATACCTCTTTAGTGATCAATATAGTCTTTCAATCTACGGCTTCGTCTTGGATGCCTTAACCGCCGCAGGGCTTTAGCTTCAATCTGCCTGATACGTTCCCTTGTAACATTAAAATACAACCCGACTTCTTCCAATGTGAGCGAATATCCGTCTTCCAGGCCAAAACGCATTTTAAGAACTTCCTGTTCCCTCGGCGGCAGAGTATAGAGTACGTCTTCCAGCTGTTCCTGGAGTATCGTAAACGCTGTCTGGCTTGCCGGATTCTCCACATCTTTATCCTCGATAAAGTCTCCGAGTAGAGAATCTTCTTCTTCCCCTATCGGTGTTTCCAGTGAAATAGGTTCTCTTGCTACATTTTTTACCGATTTGATCCTTGCCACCGACCAGCCCAGACGATTAGCAACTTCCTCATCTGTAGGTTCTCTCCCGAGAATCTGCATGATCTGTCTGGATCCACGGACTACTTTGTTGATCTGTTCGATCATATGTACCGGAACCCGAATGGTACGTGCCTGGTCTGAAATGGACCGTGTGATTGCCTGCCGAATCCACCAGGTTGCATAGGTAGAGAATTTATATCCTTTCCGGTATTCGAACTTTTCAACGGCCTTGATCAGCCCGATATTACCTTCCTGCACAAGATCGAAGAAATGGAGACCCCGGTTGGTATATTTTTTTGCAATGCTGACGACGAGGCGTAAATTTGCCTTGATCAGCCTGTCTTTTGCGCTTTTCATCATCACCCTACCATGCTCAATTTCTTTCGCCATGGTAGTGATCTCATCAATAGTATTCTCGAAATTGGTTTCCATATTATTCAGTTTTTTTTCTGTTATCTGAATCTGCCGTATTTTCTCTTTTATTTCATCAGCTGGAAGATTGAGTTCTTCCTCTATCTTACGTCGTTTCTCTGCAATTGCCAAACCTCTTCCAAGATTCCGTAGTTCCCGTAAATTGGTTACCCGCAATCTCCGTTCGATCCTGTGTTGCTCCCTGCGGTATTTACGTATTTGTTTCGTGGCGGTAGCGAACTTATCTGAAAATCTCAATATTTCTTCCTGGTGTAATTCGAGTTTTCGAATTTTATTCAGGAGTGCCTTCCGTTTCTTTGCTATCTGCTCATCGGTGAAAATATCGCCGCCTAGAGTGATAATTCTTTTTTTCGTTTCGATGTACTGTTTGAGAGGATTAACCAGATCCTTAAGCTGTTCCTTATACTGATTATTCAGCCGTCTTCGCTCTGCTAAGAGTTCAGAAACCTCTTTTTTTGTAATGGCCAAATCTGCAGGATCCAGTTTAGAGTAGGTCCTCTGTATAAGTCCGAACACTTCCGGAATAATCATTCCCGATTCTTTAATAATTTTTTTAATAATATTTTCCCCGTCCTCCATTTGTTTTGAAAGCTTTACTTCCTGTTCAGCAGTAAGGAGGTTCTCTTTTCCAATTTCCCGCAGATAGAGACGAATCGGATCGTCTATAGCGGTATCTTTATCGCTGTAAACGATTTTTTTCTTGGTTTTTGGTGGTTTTACTTCTTCAACAACCTCTTTTACTTCTTCAAGAGCGGTATCTTCCTCTTCCAAAGTAATATTATTCTTTTCCAGAATCCCGATAACCTCGTCGATTTTGTCGGAGTTGACGATGGAATCCGGCAGAAAATCATTTACTTCTTCATAGCTGACACTTTTCTTTTCTTTTGCGTATTCGAGAAGCTTAATAACTGCTGTATTTGTCTGCAATTCACCCATTCCAGGTTACCCTCAATTTCTCAAGTTCTCTGTCATAATAAATCTTTTCATTCAATAAATCTTTTAATTCCCGCGACTGAATACCTTCTGATTTATATTTTCGAAGAAGATGCTCAATATTCCTACGTTTTTTTTCAACACTTTTTCTGCGGATTGTCTGAATCGAATCTTCAATCACCTTCTCGTAGTTTTCTTTGAATTCCTCAGTAGCCGTTTTTTCAATAATCAAGTCTCTTAACTGAAGGTCATCGATTCTCCCGAGTAGAGCATCCATTGATGATTCTTCATTCCTGTAGGCTTCCTCAAGTGCTATAAACAGTCCCCGTGCACTAACGTCTTCAAAATCCTCAATTGAGAGAAATTTTCTCACCTCTTCAAAATACTCACGATTAACGGTAATCGCCAAGAGTAAATACAACTCGACAGAAATAATCCTTTGCTCATCGGACCCTTCCCTGAAGGTATTAACCTCCTTTTCCCGGATAACCCTTTTGATATCCCTTTGAACCGTTTGATAATCGACATCAAGAAGTTCTGCAATCCTTTTAATACAGCTTTCTCGTTTTATTTCTGTGTGAAGTATGTTGATATAAGGAAGCAGACTGTGAAAAAAACGTTGTTTTCCATCGACATTGGATAAATCGTGCCTGCTTTGAGCCTCGCTCACAAGATATTCAAAGTTAGTTATAGAATATTTCAGTAATTTTTTCAACGCTTCACGGCCATATTTTTGTAAATAATCTGCAGGATCGGTTCCCTGGGGAAGTTCCACAACAGATGTGTTTACGTCCTGTTTCTCGCATATGTGAATTGCCCGATGTACAGCCTTTCTTCCCGCTTGATCACCATCAAAAAGCAGATAGACATCGGTCACATACCTGCGGATCATATGGGCCTGTTCATCGGTAAGAGCAGTTCCGAGAGGCGCGATAGCTGTGGTAAATCCATGCTGATGCATGGCAATAACATCGAAATATCCTTCAACCAGAATCACCGAGTTTTCTTTTCGCATATCTTTAAGCGCATGATTCAACCCGTAAAGCATTCTGCCTTTCTTAAACAGAGAGGATTCCGGAGAATTCAGGTATTTTGGTTCCCTGTTCGTTAGGATTCTTCCACCGAAGCCGACAATCCTGTTGTGTGCAGTTGTAATAGGGAACATGATCCTCCCGGAAAAAAAGGAAATGTCAACATTTTTCCTGGAAAACAACCCGGTTTCTGCAAGGATTTCATCTGAATAACTCTTCCTTTTTAAGAACCGTTTGAGCCACGTTTTCTCTTCAGGCATAAATCCTAAAAGAAATTGTTCAATCCTCTCCGCATCAACGCCCCGTTCCAGGAGATAATGCCTGGCACTTTCAGCACCCTTTCCCTCCTTTAAAATGTAGTGTAGAGATTTTGCAATTCTTTCGTACAGATCATGCAGAATTTTGTCCCGGTCATGATCCCTGTTATAGCCCTCCGCCAGGTCCAGTTGAACTCCTGCTTTACCTGCAAGCAATTCCGCGGCTTCCACAAAAGAAAGATTTTCCACTTCCATGACAAAAGAAAAAATCGTACCCCCTTTATGACAGCCGAAACAGTAATATAACCCTTTATCAGGGGTAACAGAAAAAGAGGGCGTTTTCTCAGAATGAAAGGGACATAACCCCCACCATCTGCCCCCTTTGTTTTTCAGGGTAACGTAGGTGTTCATAAAAGAAACGATGTCGAGGTGCTGAATGATTTCTTCTATGGTCTGGTCCGGAATCCGCATATGTTTTGATTATTCCGATACACCTTTTAGATAGAGACTTTTTGCCCTGTTGTGTTCAGTATAGGTTCGGGAAAAATAATGTCTTCCGCTTTCCGTATCCTGCAACAGAAAATAGAGAAAATCCGATTCTTCAGGAAAAAAAGCTGCGCGCAGAGCTGTTTCTCCTGGATTCGAAATAGGTCCCGGCGGTAAGCCGGGAAAGAGGTAGGTATTATAATCCGATACAATCTCCAGATCACTATAGTTAAGAAACTTGGGATGAGGTTTTCCCTGCTCTTCGGTTATGACATATTCAACGGTGGCGCAGGAACCTAATGCGATATTCAAATCGATACGGTTGTAAAACACGGAAGCAATAAGGGGGGCTTCTTCCGGAACCCGGTACTCCCGCTCTACAATCGATGCAACAATAACCCGGTCAAACAGTTCTTCCCCTGAGAGCGTATCGTGTTCAGGATAGATTTTTTCAAGTTTGGTAAAAAAAGTGTCAACCATATGGGCAACCACTTTTTCAGGAGGAAAATCCTTTGGAAAGTAATAGGTATCGGGATACAGAAAGCCTTCCAGGCTGGAAGCCGATATTCCATACCGGGAAAGTATTTCAGGATTCCCTGCAGCCTTGATAAAGTCATCCTCTTTTGCTATGCCCTGGGCTGCTATATAACCAGCGATCTTGGAGACGGTAAGTCCCTCTGGAATGGTAACCTTCTCCAGTTTCTGCCTGCCCTGAACCAGGTAATCATGGATACGAAGGGTCGTACTGCCAGGCGGGATTTCATATATACCGGATTTCATGGCATTTTCCGTTCCCTTGAACCGGCCAATCAGCTTGAAAAGGAGATCCGAACGTATATAACCCTGCACCTTTAAATCGAAGGCTACCTGGGAAAGGGAATGCCCTTTCTCGATAATAAAAGGAGTTTTAGCTTCAGGAGGAACGTCTACCACACGGTTCAGGGAATAGAGATACCCCGCACCGGTTGCACCAACGATAAAAAGAGCAAGTACAATACCTGTAATCGCCTGGAACACCTTTCTCAATATGAAGCCACTCCCTATCTGATCAATATAAATTCAACTCTTCACTTTTTCCAGTTGTTTCTATACTTTTGCTTAGAATAAAAAGGTTAATGGAATCCCCTTTCAGCTAACACATCGATGTCCTGGGCATAGATTTCTTCGATATGCTCCAGCTCTTCAATGGAAAGATAATTATAAAGACATGATTCGATACGAAGGAAAAGCTGTCTGAACACCTTGTCGAAATCTTTTTCGTGACGTCTGAGTAGTAGATATATACCTATCAGCTCTTTTCCATTCAATCCGAACATTTACAGGGTTATCTCCAGGCTCTCTGAAGCCAGGTAAACTTCAACACCTCTTTTTTCAAGATGCCTCAAGTACCATCCTGCAGAATTCCATATACCGTAGAGCTTTTTATCATCATACTGAGGTTCATGATGAAACAGTACCAGCTTTCGTATGTTCCACTCCCCGGCGAAATCCACTGCGAGGCTGTATGAAGAGTGGCCCCAATCATACTTTTCGATAGCTTCATCCAGAGTGTACTGCGAATCGAGTATAAGAACATCCGTTCCCTGGAAAAAACTGATATTTTCTTCAGTACGCTCGAAATCGGCATCCGTGAGTTCCGTATCTGTTGCAAAAATGACCTGTTTCCCGTTGTCATCGATCTTATACGAGAAACACCCTCCAGGATGTTTCATCTTTCTCCAGAAAACTTTACCGCTTCCAAGGTCAAGGGGAGGATTTTGAATAACCCGGAATTCCTTTTGTGCTTTCATTACATTCATGGGAACCGGGAAGTAAGGCATGCTCATTTGTCCTTCAAGATATTGTTTCATTTCTTTCAACGGACTGTGAAAAACAAGCCTGCACCTTGGGTCATATCCCTGGGGAATAAAAAACGGCAGTCCCTGAATATGGTCCCAGTGGAAATGGGTAAAAAAAATATTATAGTCCCGAATGTAATCTGTTTTATTTTTCATACTGTTTGCGAGTTCGCGTATTCCGGAACCGCAATCGAAAATCACCATGGTATCATCTTCAAGACGCACTTCAATACACGTCGTATTGCCTCCCACGGTCCCCATCAGGTAATCAGGAAGATGTGCAAGAAATGCCTCCCTCGTTTCAGGAGATTCCAGGTCTTTCGGTTGAATCCGCTGAACAACTGCCGATATTTTACTTTGTATCTTTTTATACGTTAACGGTGTTGGTATTGAACCTCGAACGCCCCAAAACTTTATGCGCACTTTTAAGCCTCCTTTTTCACATGCCCTTCAATCCATGGAAATGAATTGCGCTTTAGCCCGCTTTTTTATCCAGTTCTCTATTTCCCGGCGGGAATGACAGCGGCCTTTATTTACACCGGAACAGCTCTTTTCCAGATCATTCCAGGTTCCAATATCGTGCAGGTTCGGCGTCCAGAAAGGATAACTTCTGCATTGGAAAGGACGTGCAGCATATACACGGCATCCGGATTCCTCCCACATAATGCAGTCATAATTCTTTTTTTCCTTTAAACCAAGACGTTTGAAGCCGTTTATATCTATCACGCGACAGTATTCCCGGACGAAATGTTCTCTCCCCAGAGAAGTCGCACGCATCAACCGAGATAGATCATCGTAAGTGAGAAAGACGTATCCAGGATCGAACCGACAGCAGTGGGAACATCGGGAGCACTCGAACTGCAGACCGGTATGAAAGAAGGGCTTAACAACCATTCTGTACTCTCACAGCGGAATCGGGTAGGAGGCAGGCTCACACCTGCCGTCCTCCCACACCACCGGGCATACGGTTCCGTACCACGGCGGTTCGTAATCCATCGCGATACGTCAACAAACTGTCGACGAACGAGTACATACCAAGAGTATCAAAGTAT